>BNUC01000190.1 GCA_025997075.1 Betaproteobacteria bacterium
CATCGTTGGCTTCTACAACAGCTCCCGCTTGCACTCGACTTTGGGTTACCTGCCGCCCAACGTCTATGAATCACTTTCGGCAGGAAAACAACCTATCCATCTGTCCGATATTTCTTGACCACTACATCATGGCATATCTCCATCAAGTCTTTGTCGTCCATCCTCCCACGCGAGGGGGAGGAAGATTGACCGCCGTGCTCCGCGGAAAGCGTCGTTCACCATTTCAATGGCATTCATGCAATTGCCCTGATGCCGCGCCGTTGACGCAGGGCAATTAATGAATGCTGTTGAAATGATGGACAATGTTTCCTACGGAGCACTGCGGTCAATCCCTTCGCCCCGCTTGCGGGGAGAAGGTGGCCGAAGGCCGGATGAGGGGGGCGGCAATTCAGCATGAAACAACACTGGAACATGTCCAACCCTCCCCCTCCTCGCCCTTGCCGGGGTATCCTCTCCAGCAAGCGGGCGAGGGAAAGCAAACGCCGCTCATGTTTCTCCATGACGCCCATGAGCATTGCAGCGCGTTGCGCCGAAGGGTACACTTCTGGATTCCCGCCTTCGCGGGAATGACGGCGGGCATCTGGTGTGCCAGGAGACGTGCCGATGATTACATTTCGTTACGGAAACACCCAATATATCAAACAGACATCCGGTCCGGAAATTCCTATTATTGGCAACGTTGTTTCAGCGTTCTCCGCTGACAACGTTTGACCCTCCCTGACCCATCGCAATGATGGGATTTTGAATCCCATGCCGAAACGGTGTGGGATTTTTTTTGGCGAAACTGGCCGATCCTTTGTTTCATTCGGCCACGCCAGGGCAGGTCCGGCGCCGACGGCAGGAAACGTTGTTGTTTCAGATGCAAGACTGGTCAAATCAGATAGAAAGGATCGAACTATGTATTCCGTCGTGAATAAACGTACTGGACAAGTCCTCGCTTCCCGCCTGACCCTGGATGCGGTCGATACCTGGATTTCCAGAAACGAGTCCAAATATGCCGGTATTCGCGTTGTCGGCATGACTGTTTTTGTCGCCGACGCTGAATAAGGCAAGCTTACCGCCGCAGTCGACAAACGACATTATCGAGTCATTCGCCAGACGGTCGCGCTCCACAGGAAGCGCGGCCGTTTTGTTTTTCCGCCCGTTGATCTGATCCGGACGGTCAACCGGGCGCCAGGAAAAAAATCCCAAAGACTGCCGGAACGGATTTCTACCGTTCAAATCGACGCCACTCTCCATCGTCAGAAATTCCATTTCAATCCTTGCCTTCTGCAATTCAAGTGCTCATTTGAACAGTTCGTTGCTGATAGTTTGCAGCATCCGCCCTGTACCAACGGGCGGGGCGGCTTGCCAAGTCAGGAGTAACGTAACGGATTATCTTTCTGGCTTCGGCGCATCCTTGGGTGTCTCTTTTAGCTGTTGCTTTGCCTGTGATTTTTCACGAGACGGCTGAAAACTTCGCGTTTCTCCCTCGTTAAGACTCGCTTGAATACTGATTCTGACGGCGGATACTGCCTGTTGCTGCTTGGTCGCATCGGTGGGAATTTTCTCTACGAAATAGCTTTCGGCTTTGTGCAAGGTATTGAAAGCCTGTGCAAGCTCTGGATGTTTCCGCAAAGCCTGGTCTTCTGGAAGTTTTTCAAAAGAAACAGCGCGAGTTGGCCGAATCGTGCTTTGCAGAAGATCGGCCAAGCCGGGATTTTTCTCGTACTTATCCATGCAAAAAACAACGGCGCGGAGATTACTATCGTCCCGGATTTCCAGTACGGCCAAATCGCCTACGCCTCTATCACGGGCAATGTAAAGCAAGTCTCGCGTATGCGCGTTGGTGTTAAAGCGTTGCCAATTCAGATCGTAGCCCGCTTCCTTAGCTATCTGCCGGGTGAAAGTACGCAAGGTGCGGGAGTTGCCTTCATGGAAAGGATGGATGTAATCGAGTTGTGCATAGATTCCGCTGAAGGCTTTTATGAATTCCGCTGTTTTCAGTTGCCTGAGCGTGGCCGGGCGAGCTTCTTTTAACACTTGATCGAGTCGTTCAAGGCTTTTCTTATTCATCGGCGAGTAACAAACATAGGAGTTTCCTCCAATGCTTTCTAGTTTCCGGTTCTTATGCCAGTCTCCCCATTCCTCAACGGGTTCGCGGAAAGCGCCGGGGGGCGGATTTTTGATGCCATGTGCGGGGAAGTCCTGAAAGATGCGCCGGTGGACTTCTTTGAGATGGGCAACATCAAAACTACCGGAGACTGGACGAAATTCAAGGTCAACGATACGCCGCTTTGTCAGCAGCATTTCAAGATCATGCAGGCTTTCTGTACTCAAGATATTCGTCCAGGCTTATTTCTCCATTAACAAACCGCAAATCATGCGCATTTTCTTCTGGGGAAATTCTAAAACCCTCTAGCTCTACAGATGCCCTGGCAAATTCAACGGCTTCCTGTCGTTGCTTCCGTTCATCGTCGGAAATGAGAACCTTGGCCTTGTCTATAAAATCACGTACAAGCTCTTGAATTACCTGTTCGGCCATCTGGTGACGGTTTGTTGTCACTTTGGTAAAACGTTCATGCAAACCTGCATCAAGATGAATCGTCATTTCCACGGTTTCCATATTTAACTCCTTGATAAATCGAAACTATTATATCAAATTCAACTGAGCGCATCCTGTAGGCGCTTCTCTCGTTTCTTCTGATTTGCGCCGTAGAATTCTCTGTAGCGCGGTGCGGTGAACTCCTAACAGGCTCGCGGTTTGTGGGAAGGTTCGCCCTTTTTGCAATAGTTCCTCGGCGTGTTGTATCTGTTCGGTGGATAGGCTCTCATGCCGCCCAAGTTTAACGCCTCGTGCCTGTGCTGCTCTCCTTCCTGCCTGGATGCGCTCAACAATCAAGCTGCGCTCGAACTCGGCGATTCCGGCAAAAACGGTCATAATCATTTTCCCGCCTGGGCTGGTGGTATCCGCCCACGGCTCGGCCAGACTTCTTGGGCCTGCGTCCTTGCCCTTCAATTTCTCGATGATTTCAAGTAAATCGCGGGTGTTCCTGGCAAGTCAATCCAGCCGGGTGACTGCTACCACGTCTCCAGGTCGTAGGTATTCAAGCATCTTATCAAGCTCTGCCCTTTGTTGGGCCAGGTCTTGGTCGCCGGTTGAAACCCTGGCGTATCCGATGCTGCGTGCCATGCTTCTTGAAATTCACCATTTGCAATTAACCCGCCTTTGCTCCAAAGGGCGGGCGGCTCATGTTTCAGAATTGAACCAGACAGTTATACTATGCGTCAAAAAACGGGGTTGGTGTTTCTGACGCTTGATAATCGGGGAATTGGGGCATGAGTCTTTTCGGACAGATCAAATTCATTCTGAACAATGACCCTCAGCCTGTTCAGAATGAATATTCTCCAGCCAATCGGAACGACAGGCGGAGGAAAAGCCGATTCAGCCACAAGGGCAGAAAAGTTCTCATCGTCGATGATTCGGTAACAATCGTCGCGTCGCTCGGCAAGTTTCTTCGCTCGGCCGGTTGTGTGGTGCTGGAAGCAGCCGATGCCGAGACGGGCCTGGAAATCGCGCGCGCGGAACCACCGGATCTCATCTTCCTCGATATCGTACTGCCCGGAATGAATGGTTTCGCCGCGTTGCGTCAGATACGTCATGATCCGCGTTTGAGTCTTATACCGGTCATCATCATCAGTGGTAACGAACAGATGACCAAACTCCACGCGAACCGTATCGGTGCCGCTGATTTCATGAAGAAGCCGTTTTCTCGTGATGTAGTATTCGCGTGCTTCGAAACGCTGGTTGCCGAGGAAAAACTGCCGAAACTCGATACGCTGACAAAATCGCCGAAACAGGAGTCTGAAGTCGCTGTTTCGGAGATATCGGGAGAAAGTTCGCGTCAGGTGCCGGCGGCAAACTCACCCGAAGAAAAAGTGACAGCCAAAAAACCGCCGAAAGCGTCTACGGCTAAAACAGAGATGACGGCGCTCGAAGCACGCCGACAGCTTACGTCGATGGGTCTGCAGTACTTTAACCAGGAACAGTTTTCGGCCGCCATCAAACGCGGAGACAGGCTGGCCGTCAGGCTGTTCGTCGCCGGTCGGGGAATCAAGATCCGGAAGTGAGTGCCGTTTCAGCCGCCGGGTCGAGGGTGGCGGAAATGGAAACATTTCGTTCAGGATTTTCGTCGGCGATAGCCGTCAGAGCCTGTCCGTGCCCAATGCAAATAATGGAACCATTCTCACTTCCAAAAAGGTAAGCAATTACATAACTATTTGTTAAATATAAACTTATCTATAAATATCGTGATTCCGCCCGGTTTTTTTCTGCTTGGATGAGGAAGTTGCTTCCAAAAATGAAATATCTTGTGAATATCTTTCATTTGCAACAATCATGCATTGCAATTAAAAATAGACATATATCGCACGGCAAGCTACTGGACAGCAAGGCAAAAGAGTGGGGGGAGCATGGAATCGCAACAGCCTTCTGCAATGGCGACACAACAGATGTTGATTCCTGTAGCTCATGACCAGGCTTCTGCGATGCGCCTGTCCGCAGTGTTGCAATGCGTTTTGTTAACCAGGCAGAAAGGCAAAGGTAAAATATAAGGTGTTGCCAACAATGATCTTCACATGTTGCAGGGCGCCTTCAACAAGGCGCGACGCCGTTGTTGCGTTATGCCCGACTTTTTTCTTTACCATCCCCGTTTCAGTCGCTGGTTTTCACGGGGTTTGAAAGTACGACCTATGTCAAATTATGAAATCGTAAAGCGCGAGGATTTTTCCGACGTGACCTATCTGCTGGAGGTCAGTCACCCGTTGATGGCCAAGGCGGCCAAACCGGGTCAGTTCGTGGTGGTGATGCTCAGCGAACACGGCGAACGGGTTCCGCTGACCATTGCCGATTTCGATCGGGAAAAGGGAACCGTCACCCTCGTCGTCCAGGCCGTCGGCAAGACGACCCGGCAAATGCAGCAGGAATGCAAGGTCGGCACGTCGCTGTACGGACTGGTCGGGCCGATGGGCATTCCCACGCCGGCTCCGCACGCCAAAAAGGTCATTTGCGTCGGCGGCGGTCTGGGCGTCGCTCCGGTCTATCCGCAAGCCCGTGCGCTCAAGGAAAGCGGGGCCTACGTCATTGGCGTGATCGGTTTCCGCACCAAGGATCTGGTGTTCTGGGAAGACAAGTTCAATGCGATCTGCGACGAATTGATCCTCTGCAGCGACGACGGCACGGTCGGATTGCACGGGCGCGTGACGGCGGGCATCGAACAGGCGCTCAAAAAACATCCGGATGTCGATGAAGTCATCGCCATCGGCCCGCCGATCATGATGAAGAGCTGTGTCGAAACGACCCGCCCGTACAAGATCAAGACGATGGTCAGCCTGAATCCGATCATGGTCGATGGCACCGGGATGTGCGGCGGATGCCGCGTGAAGGTGGGCGACGAGGTTAAATTCGCCTGCGTCGACGGTCCGGATTTTGACGGCCACCTCGTTGATTTCGACGATCTGATGATGCGTCTGCGCCGCTACACCAAGGATGAACGCATGGCGCTCGAACACTGGGAAAAAGGATGCCGGATGCAGAGATCAGGTAACAGGTGACAGGTGACAGGTATATGAGTTATGCAAAACCAACTACATCCAAACACGGCGCGGTTTTATTCAACA
>BNUC01000191.1 GCA_025997075.1 Betaproteobacteria bacterium
TTCGAATGCAGGTCAATTCCGCTATATTTCATCTTTGCCTCCTGTCGGTTAAAGCTTGTTTGCAAACTCACTTTAACCCTTCCGCCTCTCGGCGGCGGGAGGCAGGCTAGATGATTTTCAGACCACGGTTTTCGTTTTTCACTCGAACAGCCGCCCAGATTCCGGTTCTGCCTGCTTCCGCGGACGACCTGAATTCTTCTTCTCTTAATATGCTTGCTGGCTGTTCCAGCATATCTTGTGGAAAACGTGGTCTGCCCCCAATGCTGTTCACTTAGAATCTCCGCTATTCAGTAATTTCCTGGAATCCTTTGAATTATCTGCCTTTGATTGCTGTGGCAGACGAGATTTTGCTCTTTATTTCGCTAAGTGGACGGCATTGGGTCTGTTCCCATTTTTCCAATTTCTCCGATCCCCATTTTTCCGTTTCCGGAAATTCCAGGGCGGCTCCGGGGAAGGATTTGCCCAGAGCCCGCGCTTCTGGCGTCGCGCTTCGGCTTCGATATGGAGCAGGGCGGGATTGCCGGAATGGTAACGGTCGGCCCAGGCCATGCCCCGGCGAACGAGTTCCTGGTTTACGTTGATGCGGCCAAGGTAAATCGTCCCGACGGTGCGTCCGTAATGGTCATGTCCGGCCTCGATTACCAACACGTTTTTGTGGAAGGTCAGGGAGTACAGCGTTTGATGCGCCTGCCAGCCAAAAGCCTGCTTCTTTTCGGGAGCGTCAATTCGCGCAAGACGCACACGCACCGCACGCCCCTTGACCAGAACATCGAGCGTATCGCCATCGGAGACTCTGACGACGCGGCCCGTAAAATCGGCATGGGCCGGGTGGCTGACCGCCAGGGCAATGGCGAGCAGCGCGGCGCAGAGCAGGGGCATTCGGTCAGCACCTGTCAGAACATCATCCGGGAGCGAGGACACCATCGCCCCCGCCTGAGGTTTCATCATAAGGAGCAGGCGGTTTTCTAACCATGACCGTTAGCGCAGGGTTCTGGCGACCGGGCGGTTTGCCGCTCTTTGTTCATCATGCCCGGAATCCTGCACCGCATCACAAATCGTCTGATTGAAATTCTGTGGAACGACGACCCTCTGCATTTCACAGGCTTGCAAGTCGCGCACGTTGCCGGACAGCACGAACTGGCTTTTGAGCGGCAGAAAACGCAAAAGGTCGCGCAGCCAGCGCGGTTTTTGGAAAGAAGGATGGCTCATCGTAAAAATGACTCCGGTTTCAAATCCTGATTCCCAGATTTTCAGAATAGCGGCTTTAGCGCATTTTCGAATCAAATGCCGTCGATTTTATCGTCATTCCAGCGAAAGCTAGAATACCAGAGGACAGAAGACAGAGGACGGTAATGCTTGCGGCGGCGTAGCCGCCGGTAACTGACTGTCTTCTGTCCTCTGTCCTCTGAGCTAAACCGTGAGCATCCAGGCGGCGGTAAACACCAGCACGGCGGCCATGAGGCGGTTGAACCACAGCAGGCGCCGCCCGCGCGCAAGCCAGCCGCGCAGCAGGGCGCCCATGCTGGCGTAGAGCAGGTTGCTGGCGAAGGCGAAAACCTGCATCACCACCAGCGCCACGGCCAGCCGGGACGTGAGCTCGTCGCGTCCGGCAATCCAGCCGGCGACGATGGTCAGGGACAGCAGCCAGACCTTGATGTTCACGAATTGCAGCGCGGCGCCTTGCCAGAAACCGATGTTGAGATCTCTGTCGTCGACGCGCGCCAGCGTGGCGCTGCCGGCGAGCCGCCAGGCCAGCCACAGCAGGTAGCCGATGCCCACCGCCTGGATGCCATATTTGAGCGGCGGCAGCGCCACCACCAGCGCGCCCACGCCCGCCGCGCAGAGCAGCAGCAGCGCGCTCCAGCCCACCGGCACGGAGCAGACGAAGCGCATGGCGTGAGCCAGCCCCCGGTTGGCGGCGATGGCCGTCGCCAGGGTGGTATTGGGGCCGGGCGTAAAACTCATGGCCGTGGCCAGCGCGAGCAGCGCGGTAAATTCTTGCCAAGTCATGCGGCGTTTTTTGTTCCCGACATTGCCCGTTTCCCCGACAAGCGACTCAACCCATATATGCCCGGAAATTATTCCCGCGAAGGCGAACCCTCCGGGAGCGCGGGCGTCTCGCCCGCGCTCCCAGGAACTGGATTCTACATAAGCTACTCGGAATCCGCCAAAACATTTAAAATCCCTTTTTTACTCAGAGGAGAGGCATCATGTTACGCACAGTCGTTTTAGCAGCCTTCACCGCCGGTATGCTCGTTCACGGCGGCGCGGCCGTGGCGCAAACCTACAAATCGGAATACCGCCTGTCCACCGTGCTGGGCACCGCTTTCCCCTGGGGTCAGGCGGGCGATCGCTGGGCGACGCTGATCAAGGAAAAAACCCAGGGGCGCATCAACGTCAAGCAGTATCCCGGCGTATCGCTGGTCGGCGGCGAACAGACGCGCGAATTCACCGCCATCCGCCAGGGCGTCATCGATATGGCCGTTGGCTCGACCATCAACTGGTCGCCGCAAATCAAGGAACTGAACCTGTTCGCCCTGCCCTTCCTGATGCCTGACGAGAAAGCGGTCGACGCTCTGATTCACGGCGAAGTCGGCAAGGATATTTTCAAGATTCTCGAAAAACGCGAAGTGGTGCCGCTGGCCTGGGGCGAAAATGGGTTCCGCGAGGTTTCCAACTCCAAGCGCTCGATCACCACGCCGGACGACATCAAGGGACTGAAGATCCGCGTGGTCGGCTCGCCGCTGTTCAATGAAATTTTCACCTCTCTGGGCGCCAATCCGACGCAAATGAGCTGGGCCGACGCCCAGACCGCGCTGGCCTCCAATGCCGTTGACGGACAGGAAAATCCGCTGGCGGTCTTTTTTGCTTCAAAACTGCCGGGAATCGGTCAAAAAAATCTGACGCTTTGGCATTACATTTCCGACCCGCTGATTTTCGTGGTCAATAAGGATGTCTGGGCGCAATGGACTCCTGCCGACCGGGAACTGGTGCGCGAAGCCGCCTTGCAGGCCGCGCGGGAAAACATCGAAAACGTGCGCCAGGGCGATGCCTCGGTGCTCGCGCAGATCGAAAGCGGCGGCACGGCCGTTGTCCGTTTGACCGACGAGCAACGCAAGCCCTTCATCCAGGCTACCCGCCAGGTTTATGAGAAATGGGCAAAAACCATCGGTTCCGATCTCGTTAAAAAAGCCGAAACCGCTATCGCCAAACGATAAGCCTTGTTTGCTTCCCTCATCCGGCCTTCGGCCACCTTCTCCCCGTAGCGGGGAGAAGGGATAATATTCCCCTCGCCCGCTTGCGGGAGAGGGGCAGGGGTGAGGGCAGGAGGCAGCAAAAAACAAGAAAATCATCTCTGTGAACCGGAGTAAGTTTTACCATGAGTTCCAACAACGATAAGCCCGACGGGGGAAAGCTCGCCTTCTTCGAGCGGGCGCTGATGGCCGTGTCGATGGGCGCTTTGTGCCTGCTGACCATGGCCAATGTGCTGGTGCGTTATTTCACGGATATTTCCTTTGCCTTCACCGAGGAAATATCCATCGTGCTGATGGTCATCATGACGCTGGTCGGCGCGTCGCACGCGTTCACCACCCGCCATCACATCGCCATTCTGTACTTCGCCGAGCACATCCCGGCCTTGCGCCGCTTCGCCGCACGCTTTGCCACCCTTTGCTCGCTGCTGATGTTCGGCCTGCTCACCTTTTATAGCGCGCGCATGGCCTGGGACGACTACGATTTTGAAGTCACCTCGCCTTCGCTGGGTGTCCCGCAGTGGTGGTACACCATTTGCCTGCCGATTCTTTCGGCATTGATTGTCGTGCGCCTGATTGGCTTGCTGCGCCGGGGAGGCCGCTGATGGACTGGCTGCTATTTGGCATTTTCATCGTGCTGATGTTCGCCGGCGTTCCCCTGGCCGTGACCATGGGTCTGGCCGGAACGGCGGTCGTCGCCGCCAACGGCTTGGGCATGATGTCCCTGCCGACCAACGTGTATACGGGCATCGCCAAATATCCGCTGATGACGATTCCCGTTTTTGTCATCGCCGGCCTGATTTTCGAGCGCGCCGGCGTGGCGGCCTCCATCGTCCGCTTCGCCTCGGCCGTCGTCGGACAACGCCGGGGGAGCCTGGCCATCGTCGCCATTCTGGTGGCGATGATCATGGGCGGCATTTCCGGTTCGGGTCCGGCGGATTCGGCCGCGGTCGGCGCGGTGATGCTGCCGTCGATGTTGAAGGCAGGGTATCCGCGTCAATTCACGGCTTCGGTCATCGCCGCCGCCGGTTCGACCGGCATCCTGATCCCTCCCTCGATCGCTTTCATCATCTACAGCCTGCTGGTGCCGCAGGCTTCCGTCCCGGCGCTCTTCGCGGCGGGCCTGATTCCCGGCATCCTCTCGGGCCTGTCGCTGATTGTCGCCGCCTGGTGGTTTTCCATCCGGAACGATTACGAAGCCGTACATACGGAACCCCTGCCGCCGTTCTGGCAGAGCCTGAAAGAAGCCGGCTGGGGACTGGCCGCGCCGGTCATCATCCTGGGCGGCATGCGCAGCGGATTCTTCACGCCGACCGAAGCCGCCGTGGTCGCCGTCTTCTATGGCTGTCTGGTCGGCAAGGTGATTTACCGCACGCTGAGCTGGCGCGACATCTACAACGTCCTGGTCGAATCGGCCGAAATCGCCTCGGTCATTCTCACGGTCGTCGCCCTGGCCAGCGTCTTCGCCTGGTCCAGCAGCACGCTCGGAACCTTCGACCGTCTGGCGCAAGCCATGCTCGGCACGGGCATGTCCGAAATGCTCACCTTGCTCAGCATCCTGCTGCTGGTGTTGATCGCCGGCATGTTCCTCGATGTCATTTCGATGTTTTTCATTTTCATGCCGCTGCTGGTGCCCATCGCCATTCACTTCAACTGGAATCTGGTCTGGTTTGGCGTGCTCATTACCATGGACATGGCGCTCGGCCAGTTCCACCCGCCGCTCGGCGTCAATCTGATCGTCACCTGCCGCATGGCCAACGTCTCGATGGAATCAACCATCATCTGGTCGCTGTGGTTTGTCGCCGCGATGGCCTGCGCTATGCTCCTAGTCGCCTTCGTGCCGGATTTGGCTTTGTGGCTGCCGGGGAAATTGGGGTATCTGTGACTTGAACATCGGGATAGACACATAGGTTGGGCTGAGCGAAGCGATGCCCAACGCGGCAGCCTATGAGTCATCCCAATGTTGGGGTTTGTTCCACTCACCCCAACCTTGTATGCTGATTTTGCCTCTGAACCAGGTTCTTTAGCGCTGTCGGGGAAAGCGTTCCGGGCTACGCCCTCCACGCTTTCCCCGACAGCGCGCCGCCGAAACTCGGAGGTGTTTTATCCTGTTGTTTGTTGTTTTGTGTTTTGTGTTTTGTCTCAGGAGGCCACCTGAGACGGAGTGGCTGGATGCCGAGCCCAACCTGGGGTTTCAAAGCCCGTCGCGTAGATCTTGCAGCAGCCACTCATCCTCTGAACCAAGATCGGACAGTTTCTTTAGCCCGGCTTGCCGGTAGCCCGTATTCACAAGGTAGATCATTCGAGGAACCGTTTTTATGAACACGTTATTTCATCTGGGG
>BNUC01000192.1 GCA_025997075.1 Betaproteobacteria bacterium
AGGATGGAAAAGTCCAGACGATCTCGGGAACGGGAGAAGCGAGCGTCGTTCGCGTTCAACTCAAGAATACTTCGGGCCAGGAGGTGGAGGCTGTCGGCGTGGGCGAGCTCGTCCGATTGTGCGTGGTGGCGAGTTGTCAAACGGATATCCCGGAATTAGTGGTTGGTTACATGATCAAGGATCGGCTGGGACAGGCGGTTTTCGGGACAAACACCCATCATCTGGGTCAGCCGTTGTACAACCTGCCCGCGGGCAAGGTTATCGAGTTCGAATTTGAATTCAATGCGAATATCGGCCCTGGAACTTATTCCATGGCCGTGGCATTACATACTACGGATACGCATCTTGGGAGAAATTATGAATGGCGGGATCAGATGCTGGTTTTCAGCGTTATCAACATTGACCGGAGCATGTTTGTCGGTTCGGCCTGGATTCCTCCAAAATTAAGGTCTGCGATATGAATGATGACTTTTATCGGGCTTTTGAAGACGCTCTTCGCGGCGGCAGTGAATTGATCAAGAACTGCTTGACGATTCGTCTTCCTTTTGTCGAACCTTTGTTGCTGTCCTGTCCTGACGCGTTGGCCATCGATCCGGGATGTTCGTATGGAGGGGAAAAATGAGTCAGGGGTTCTACAGAGCGTTTGAAGAACGCTACCGAGGCTCTCGTAAACAGATCAAAGGACGTTTGAAAGTCTATTTGTCCTTTGTTAAGCCCTTGTTGCGCTTCTATTCCGATTTGACGGCAGTTGACTTGGGGTGTGGCCGGGGTGAATGGATTGAGTTATTGCAAGAGAACGGATTTAAGTCACACGGCGTAGACTTAGACGAAGGCATGCTCGAAGCTTGCGTCAAGCGGAACCTGTCAGCGGTGCGGGGAGACGCCATTGTCCATTTGAAATCCCTTGCAAATAATTCTCAGGGAGTCGTTTCCGCCTTTCATGTTGCAGAGCACATGTCTTTTGATGACCTGGAAACACTGGTGGCAGAGGCTCGGCGTGTATTAAAGCCTGGGGGACTTCTTATTCTCGAAACACCAAATCCAGAAAATATCGTGGTCGGAACGACCAATTTTTATCTTGATCCCTCGCACTTGCGACCAATCCCTCCATTATTACTTTCTTTTCTGGCGGAATTTAACAAATTTTCTCGGGTGAAAACGCTTAGACTCCAAGAGCCTCAGCATCTCAGGGAACGCGAAGAAGTTGAGCTTCGGGATGTTCTTGGAGGCGTCAGTCCGGATTATGCTGTCGTTGCTCAGAAAAAGGGGAAAGCAGCGATAATGACGGCGCTGGACGCTGTGTTTGCTCTGGATTACGGACTATCGCTCGAATCATTGACATCTCATTACGATATGCAAATAAATTCGCAAAGAGCACAATCGGAAACTCAGATACAGCAAGCCGATGTCCGAGTGCAGCAAGCCGATGTCCGAGCACAGCAAGCTGATGTCCGAGCACAGCAAGCCGATGTCCGAGCACAGCAAGCCGATGTCCGAGCACAGCAAGCCGATGACCGAGTACAGCAAGCCGATGACCGAGTACAGCAAGCCGATGACCGAGTACAGCAAGCCGATGACCGAGCACAGCAAGCCGATGTCCGAGCACAGCAAGCCGATGACCGAGTACAGCAAGCTGATGTCCGAGTACAACAGGCCGATGCCCGAGTACAACAGGTGGAGATTCGGGTACAACAAGTAGTACGGGATGCTGAATCGTACCGCCAAGAGGCTGAAAATCGGGTACTACAAGCGAGTTATGAAACCAGTGCCTATCGCCAGCAAGCTGAAAGCGCGCAAGCCCAGGTTGCGGCGTTTTACAGCAGTACATCCTGGCGCATTACGAGACCATTACGGGGCGTCAAACGCATGCTGTGCGGCGATATGCAATTTGCCCATGAGTTTTCCGCCAAAACGATTCTGAAAACAAAAATAATTGCTCGAACACTGGTCACGCATGGCATTCGCTATGTATTTTTGCGACCACGTTTGCGTCGAGGATTGAGCTGGTGCTTGAAGAAAGTTCCTGCCTTACATCGCCACTTATCTCGAATTGCCACTAATACTGACATTGATCACAATATTTCTGAGAATACATCTCAATTATCAACTGCTGAGATTATAAATACTCGAATTCTTCAACTGACTACGTATGATATTGAGACGCCCAATCATGGGGGGAAAATTCGCGCTCACCAGATCCGCCGTAGTTTGCGTTCAAAATTCCATGTTGAGACGCTCTCGTTTGAATGGTCACAGAAAGATGATGCATCCAGTTTTTCTGTTCAACTGAACACTTCCAGATATATCACAGAGGTAGGCAACGGACTTTTGAGCGATTGGGGAATATGCCAATATCTTGATACATACCCAGATATAACAGAGAAAATATTTGCGAAAATAAAAAATTATTGTCCAGATATTTTGTTTGTTGAACAACCATTCCTCTGGTCTTTTGTCGAGAATTTGATTCGTTCGGGTGCAGTACCGGCCGATATTTTTATAGTATACAGCTCTCATAATATTGAAAGTGATCTGAAAAGAAAGATTTATTTTGATAATTTCCAAGAGCAAGATGCAATTCGATATCTGGATTACGTTGATAGCATAGAAAAGGCTATTATTTCGCGTTCAGATGTCGTGTTGGCTGTTTCGGAGACTGATGCGGCCTACATCAAGGAATTTAATCGTGATGTTCCGATTAGGGTATATGCCAATGGCCATTCCAGGCCCAGGTTGTTTGGCGCTAAAACAGAATGGATCAAAAAATTCCGTGCTGGTGGCGCGGGGCCAAACTGGGTTTTCGTAGGTAGCTATCATCCGCCTAACATCAATGGTCTGCGTGATTTCCTGGCTGCAATACCACCTGACTTCGATACGGATAAATTTGCGCTCTGGGTATTGGGTGGAGCTGGGGATGGTTTGAAAGCCATGCCGGGTTTTGATCCGCTAGCATACCCTTGTTTGCATATTGCCGGCCCGGTAAGCGATGAAGATATTGATTCGGCAATAAATACTGCTACTGGAATACTATTACCAATCTGGGAGGGAAGTGGCAGCAACCTAAAAACTGCGCAGGCATTGTTGTCAGGCAAGTGTGTTGTTGCTACTCGTTATGCATTCCGCGGATTTGAACACTATCTGAACGAGCCAGGAGTGTTCACTGCAGATCGTGCTGTTGATCTTGTTAACCTGGCAATGACTCCACATCTGGAAACTGAATATATTCGGGAGCGAGCTTCTGTAGAACTTTCTTGGGATAATGTACTTGAGACGTTGCCGATTTTTACAAGTAAACACTTCGACAATTACAGGATTGGGAAAAACCAGGATTGCAAGATTGTTTTTGATTGCACGTCGATCATTGAGTGGAAAGGACAACTAACAGGCATTCAACGTGTTATTGTCCAGCTCGGCACAAATTTATGCAATCTGAGTCATTATATAAAGTTAGGTGTATTTGATTCACATGGCAATTGTTCTCGTTATTCATTAGCAGACCGGACTATAGGAACTCAGATGAATATCGAGGCAGGCGATATAATATTATCTGCCGGCCCAAACTGGGATTCCATGGATCACCATCAGTGCCTTCTTGCATTAAGACATAAAGGGATCAGGCTGGGTATATTATACTACGATACTATTCCCTATATTTTACCATTGTCATATGGACCCGGATTTGCAACTATCTATACAAAATGGCTCGATGATTCCCTGCGGAATTGCGATATCGCATTTGCCATCTCGGAAAATACAAAACGCGATTTGATCTCATTCTGTTCCGAACAAAAAATATGCCCTCCCCCAGTATCTGTGGTTCGTTTGGGTGATCAAATCGAAATGGCAGGTAATGTCACCCCCAGTGAGTTAATCAAGGAAATTACAGCACTCCCTTTTATTTTGTCAGTTGGCACCATAGAGTACAGGAAAAATCATATTGTCCTGCTTAATGCTTATCGTTACATGTTGCGAGACCAGAGCTATAAGCCGCCGAAGCTGCTTATCGTCGGACGAAAAGGTTGGCTGGATTCAGAGATTGCTTATCAAGTTGAAAACGATCCGTGTCTTAAGGATCATATAGTTATCCTCCAGGGCATCACTGACATTGATCTTGGCTATCTTTACTCTAACTGCCTTTTTACAGTATATCCATCCATCTATGAAGGTTGGGGATTACCAATTGCCGAAAGCCTCAATTTCGGTAAACTATGCATTGCTTCCCGTTCTTCAAGTATGCTGGAGATCGCGTTCGACCTTACCCGTCATGCACATCCTCTGTTAGTACATGAATGGGTCAATGAAATTCGGGACTTGTTGGACCATCCAGAAGTATTGGAGCGGGAATCAGAGCGCATCGGGCGTGAATATGAGCCATGTTCCTGGCGCCGTTCCGCCGAACAGATTCATGCTGGTCTTTGTCAGGTTTTCTCTTGGTTAAATAAAGAATGACTGTTTATGACTCTCTATTACGATTACTCAACGATGCTTGGCTGGAAGGGTACCCCAACAGGTATTCCACGTACAGTCTATTGTCTGGCAAGGGAAATACAAGCCGCGTCGCAAAAGGATATGCAGCTACTTGCCTTTGACAACAAAAATGGCAGGTTCTGTCTTCTTGACGAAAACAAGGATGAATTTTTCCCAGGTACCCGTGTCAACTTTGGGGAAAAAGATATTTTTTTATCCGCAGGCGCGAATTGGGCGTTTGAGCATTACAACAATGAAATTGTACGTTTACGCAAAAGCGGCGTCAGATTTTTCCAGTTGTTTTATGATTTAATCCCTGCGTTATTCCCCTACATGTACGAGCAGGGGAGCGGATTTGGAAATTATTTTGGGAATTGGGCAAAAAATACAGTTGGATTGGTAGATGGTGCCTTTGCTATTTCTCAATGCAGCAGGAATGATATATTGAACTGGTGCGGAATGGATTCTGTTGCCGCTCAGAAAATAAAAGTTGTAAGACTTGGAGAGGATTTTTTGCTCAATACGACGGGTAAGACACTGGCGTACAATTCCCCATTACGTAATCTGGGGCTGTTTATTCTTTGTGTGGGTACTTTGGAATTGAGAAAAAATCAAATTGTGCTATTGCAAGCTTATAGAGAACTTGTAAAGACAGATCGTGATATTCTGCCGAAGCTTGTTTTCGTTGGTCGTCAAGGCTGGCTTGATGGAAACATCCCGTTCCAGGTCAAGAATGATCGGGATCTTATTGACCATGTGATTGTATTAACTGATGTTACAGATGGCGAACTGGATTATTTAT
>BNUC01000193.1 GCA_025997075.1 Betaproteobacteria bacterium
ATCGTTGGCTTCTACAACAGCTCCCGCTTGCACTCGACTTTGGGTTACCTGCCGCCCAACGTCTATGAATCACTTTCGGCAGGAAAACAACCTATCCATCTGTCCGATATTTCTTGACCACTACAGTATGGCGATCCATCTTCCTCCCCCCTCGTGGGGGAGGATGCCCCGAATTTTGGCAAAAGCGCAGGAGAGGGGGCGGCGGTTCAGCGCGAAACAAGGCTGGAACAGGCCCGATCCTCCCCCTCTCCTGCCCCTGCCGGGGCACCCTCTCCCACAAGGGGAGAGGGAAAGCAAACGCCTGTTCATGCTTTGCCATGACAAATATATTCATGCGATGGCCCTGTCCCGCAAAGGCGCGCGAAGGCGGAAATCCGGAATGAAACGGCGCGATCTCCTGACAGCGCTGGGCGCGGGCCTGCTCGCCGCGCCGCCGTGTGCCCTGGCCCGCCTCGTCTGCGGGCCGGTCATGCCATCCAATCCGCCTAATTCCAATAATCCGCGCGCCGCGCGGCAATGCCACGCCGGCATCGACTCGACCATCGCGCACATCGCTGCCGCCGCTGTCGGCGGGCAGCACCTTTCGCAATGGTGCTGGGCGGCGTGCATCGAAATGGTTTTCCGTCACTACGGTCTGCGCGTTCCCCAGGAGCAAATCGTCCAACAGACCTGGGGCGGAATCGTCAATCTCCCGGCGTATCCCGCCCATATCCTCGCCAACCTCAACCGCCCCTGGATCGATCTCTCGGGCCGCCGCTTCCGGGTTTCAGGGGACGCGCTTTCGGCCAACCCGATCACGGCAGCGCAGGACCTCGCCCAGGACATGCCGCTGATCATCGGCACCCAGGGCCACGCTATGGTTTTGACAGCGCTCACCTACGTCCTCGACCCCGCCGGCAACGGCAAGGTCACGGCAGCCATCGTCCGCGACCCCTGGCCCGGTCGGGGAAGGCGCGTCCTGACCCCGCAGGAATGGCAACAAACCAGTTTTCTCGCCCGAATCCGGGTGTATTCATTGTGATCGTAAAACTAACTCCGGTTGAAACCCCGCCCGTAAGAAAGGTGGGAGCCATACCCCGGCCTGAAGGCCTGTCGCTAATTTCTTGCTGTTTCAAATTGGACGAAAGCAAAAACCGAGAGGATCGCCGCAACTCAACGATGTTTAATTTAACGATGGAGAAAGAAAGGAGAAATCATGAATCTTGTCAGAGGCTTGTCTATTTCCGCAGGGTGCGCGCTGTTGCTCTGTGCCTGCGCCACGCCCATCACGACGCCGCCGTTGTTGCGCGCCTTGACCTGCAAAAATCTTCCGGCGGGCGATGAACAATTCCGCGCCATTCAGCAGGCACTGGTCGACCGGGGTTACGATCCCGGCCCTCTGGATGGTCAGACAGGCCCCAAGACCCGCGAGGCCCTGAGACAGTTCCAGATCGACAAAAGCCTGCGCATAACGGGAACTGCCGACGCGGCAACTCGCGAAGCCCTGGGTTTCTGCGAAGAACACGCACCCGCGCCAGCCCCCGCATCCGCTACGCATCCGCCCACGATCAGCCCGCAGGTACAGGAAGCGCAGCGGCTCCTGACGGAACGCGGTTACGCCCCCGGCGCGGTCGACGGGCTGATGGGCAATAAAACGCGGGAAGCCCTGCGGCGCTTCCAGGGCGACAACGGCCTTCCCGTGTCGGGCCGGGTCGACGAGCCGACGCTGGGCGCGCTGCGCGCCGCCGCGAAGCCGGAGCAGGAGAGCGCGCTGGCGATCGAACAGCCACCGGAAATCGTCCCGCCAGCAGAAACCGAACCGCCGATCGCCTCCCAACCGGCCACGCTGCCCGCCTCTCCCGCGTCGCCGGCCCCCACGCCGGAAAGCACGGAAGATTTCGCGTTGCCTCCGCCAGCGTCGCCGATGCCCACGCTGCCGGTCGCCTCCCAACCGGCCACGCTACCCGCCTCTCCCGCGTCGCCGACCTCCACGCCGGAAAGCACGGAAGATTTCGCGTTGCCCCCGCCAGCGTCGTCGATGCCCACGCCGCCGGTCGCTCCCGCGCCACCGCCGGGAAATACAAACGGCTCCGCGCAGCCGCCCGCATGAAATACCGGCGGGATGGGCGGGGGCGCCGCGATGAGGGTAGAAAAGCAGCAAATGACCCGGACCGGCGCGCCCTCTCCCCGTGTCTCAGGACAGTTGCATTAAAATTTGTTTTCAGTCAATGAGATAGAAAGCGGGAACCCTCCACGCTGCCCTGATCATGGCGGCGCCGCCAGCAATTCAGCCTGATGCTCGGTGGATAAGGCGTCGATCACATCGTCGAGATCGCCGTCCATGATCGCGTCGATTTTGTACAGCGTCAGGTTGATGCGGTGGTCGGTCACCCGGCCCTGCGGGAAATTGTAAGTGCGGATGCGCTCGGAACGGTCGCCGCTGCCGATCAGGCTTTTGCGCGTCGAGGCGATTTTCGCGTGCTGTTCGCGTTCCTGCGCGTCGTGGATGCGCGCCACCAGCACCGACATGGCCTGCGCCTTGTTCTGGTGCTGCGAGCGGCCGTTCTGGCATTCGACCACGATGCCGGTCGGCAGATGGGTGATGCGCACCGCCGAGTCGGTTTTGTTGATGTGCTGGCCGCCGGCGCCGGACGCGCGGAAGGTGTCGATGCGTATCTCCGCCGGATTGATCTTTATATCCGCCAGGGCGTCGGCTTCGGGCATCACCGCGACTGTGCAGGCCGAGGTGTGGATGCGCCCCTGCGCTTCGGTTTCCGGCACGCGCTGCACACGGTGACCGCCGGACTCGAACTTGATCCGGGAATACACGCCCGAACCGACGATGCGCGCGATGACTTCCTTGTAGCCGCCGAGTTCGGCTTCGCTCGCCGAGACCACTTCGACCTGCCAGCGCTGGCGCTCGGCATAGCGCGTGTACATGCGGAACAGGTCGCCGGCGAACAGGGCGGATTCGTCGCCGCCCGTGCCGGCGCGGATTTCGAGGAAGACGTTGCGTTCGTCATTGGCGTCCCTGGGTAGCAGCAGCCTTTGCAGTTCGAGTTCGAGTTCGGACAGCCGCTCCCTGGCGATGCGGACTTCCTCTTCGGCCAGATCCTTTATTTCGGGGTCGGTCAGCGGGTCGGCCAACATTTCCTGCGCCGACGCCATGTCGGCTTCCGCCTGCTGCCATTCCTTGTACAGCGCGACGACCGGGGACAATTCGGCGTGTTCGCGCGTCATTGCACGGAACTGTTCCATGTCGCGCGTCGCCTCGCTGCTGGACAGAATGCGGTCGAGTTCGTCGAGCCGTCCTTTGATGCTCTCCAGCTTGTCGCGAATGCTCTGTTTCATGATCGCTCGGTGTGGGTTGGTGAGTCGTGATGCAGGTTGAATAGCCGGGACACCAGCGCGCGCATCTCGCCCTGCTTGTCTCCGGATTGATTCAGGGCCTGCGTCGGGGCATGCAGGTATTTGTTGGTCAGACGGCGCGAAAGCTGCTCCAGTACGGCGGCCGGCGCTTCGCCTCCGGCCAGCCGTTTCAGGGCGTGCTCCATTTCCTGACTGCGCATGATCTCGGCATTCTCGCGCAACACCCGGATGAGCGGGACGACTTCGCGCGTGCGCAGCCATTGCAGGAAGTCATCCACGCGCAGATCGACGATCGCCTCGGCTTCGCTGACCGCCGATTGTCGCGCTTCCTTCCCTGACTGGACGATCTCAGAGAGATCATCCACCGTGTAAAGGAAGATGTCGTCGAGCTGTCCGACTTCCATTTCAACGTCGCGCGGCACCGCCAGGTCGACCATGAAAATCGGCCGGTGCCGGCGCGCGCGAATGGCCCGTTCGACGAGCCCCAGCCCGATGATCGGCAACTGACTGGCCGTACAGGAGACGACGATATCGAATTCGGCGAGGCGCTCCGCCACCTCTTCCAGACGAATGGCCGCGCCGCCGTATTTTTCGGCCATTTCCCTGCCGCGATCGACGGTACGGTTGGCAATGACCAGCTTCTTCGGCTGTTGCGCCGCGAAATGCGTGACGCAAAGCCCGATCATCTCGCCAGCGCCGATGAACAGCACGTTCTGCTGGGCGATGCTGCCGAAAATGCGTTCGGCCAGATGCACCGACGCCGCCGCCATCGAGACGATGTTGGCGCCGATCGCCGTCCCGGAACGCACGTCCTTGGCGACCGAGAAGGATTGCTGGAACAGTTTGTCCAGCGTCGCGCCGAGCGAACCGGCTTCGCGCGCGATGCGCGCTGCTTCCTTCATCTGCCCCAGGATTTGCGGTTCCCCGAGCACCATCGAATCGAGCCCGCTGGCCACCCGGAAAGCGTGGCGCACGGCTTCGCGGTCCGGATGGGTATACAGGTAAGGTTCGATCTCGGGCAAGGGCACGCGCCGGTATTCCGAGAGCCAGCTTGCGGCCGCCCGCGGATCTTCGGCCTGGCAATACAATTCGGTGCGATTGCAGGTCGACAGGATGGCGGCCTCCAGAACATGCCCGCCGCCCGCCAGATCGTCCAGCGCCCGCCGCAGTTCCTCGGTGTGGAAAGCCACCTGTTCACGCACCGTCAGCGGCGCCGTGCGGTGGTTGATACCGAGAGTGAAAAGCGCCATGCCGTCGGGTAGTTTATGGATGTTTCGCGACTGCGAATGTCCGCGTGAAAGAAGCGATTATACCACCCGCCGCCGCACGCTCTCTCCTCTACTCTCCCCCAGTCAGGGCAATTGCATGAATGCCATTGAAATGAACGATGCTTTCCACGGAACACGGCGGTCAATCTTCCTCCCCCCTCGTGGGGGAGGATGCCCGAAGGGCAGGAGAGGGGGAGGGGAGTTATTGCTTATGTGTCACAGTGCAGCCCGGCGCATTGCGCCCCGGCAGCAGCGACCGTACAATGCCACAATCATTTTTGTTGTTATGAAGAATCCCCCATGTCGGACATACTCTCTCCGCGCTACGACGAAGTGTTCAAGATGCTGTTCGGCGACGAACAGAATAAAGACATCCTCACCCCCTTCCTGCAAGCGGCGCTACCGCTGCCGCAAGACGATTATGAAGAAATCGAGCTTCTGAATCCCTTTTTACCGGGCGAAGCGCCGGACGACAAAATCGGCATCCTGGATTTGAAGGTCAGAACAAAATCCGGAAAACTGATCGACATCGAAATCCAGGTAGCCAATCACTCCGCCCTGAAAGAACGCATCCTGTATTACCTGGCCCGCCTGTTCTCCGGCCAGATCGGCGAAGGCGACAGCTACCGGGCGCTG
>BNUC01000194.1 GCA_025997075.1 Betaproteobacteria bacterium
CGTCATTGGCTGCTGCGTTGGGCATCACTTCGTTCAGCCCAACCTATGTGGCTGAGCACCTTCCCCCGTCATTCCCGCGAAGGCGGGAATCCAGAAACGTACTTTCTGGCGCAACGCGCCGCAAATATTGGCAGCCCTTCGGGCTGGAGAAAACGAACTGGATTCCCGCCTTCGCGGGAATGACGAGGTAAAAATAGCTTGTCTGCATACCGCCTGACTGCCGAAGCCAGTACGCGTAACAATTCGTCGATGGTTTGTCTGCAAATCAGGGGTATCAAACGTTCTTGCCGCCAAGCATGACGAATCCAGGCAAGTCGGCCCTTGGTAAAGATCAAACTCGACAAAACGATATTCGTATCCCAGCACCACCCGGCGCATCATTGGCGTACCCAGGCAATGACATCCTCCACGTCCTGCCCGGTAATGCCGATCTCTTCCAACTTGTCACGCACGGCGTTAGCTTTCTGGACTCGGACAGGCGTTAGAACGATAGAGCCGTTATCCACGGTCACATCAAAATACTCGGTAGTTTCAACGCACGACAATACTGCTTGGGGCAGAGTAAGCTGATTCTTGGCAGTCAACTTGGCGAGCATTGCAAATACCTCTTGATCTTCTTCACAAACGAAAATCTTATTTCCTTACATTCATCCTATCAAACAACGGCGCAAAGCACATCTGAAGCGGCGGGTAAAAAGGCTTACCCGCCGTCGACTCAGCTCAAAGAATTACCCGGCGAATCACCCCAGCGCCTTGATCGCTGCCTCGTAATCCGGTTCGGTCTTGATTTCGGGAACCAGTTCGCTGTGCAGAATCTTGTTCTGCTCGTCCAGAACGACCACGGCGCGCGCGGCGACGCCGACCATCGGACCGGAGGCAATCTCGACGCCGTAGTTTTTGAAGAATTCACGTCCGCGCATGAGCGACAGGGTGATGACGTTGTCCAAGCCTTCGGCGCCGCAGAAGCGGCTCTGGGCGAAGGGCAAATCCGCCGAGATGCACAGCACGACCGTGTTGGGCAGTTCGCCGGCCCGCTTGTTGAAGGTGCGCACCGAGGTGGCGCAAACGCCCGTGTCGACGCTCGGAAAGATGTTCAGAATCTTGCGTTTGCCGCTGAACTGCGTAAGCGGCACATCGGCCAGGTCCTTGCCGACGAGCGAGAAGTCGGGGGCGGTCTGGCCTTTCTTGGGGAAGTTGCCGGCGACTTCGATAGGGTTTCCGCCGAGGGTGACTGTGCTTGACATACGTATTCTCCTTTGTGTGCTTGTTATGAAAAAGTCTGTGAATGATTCTATTTTCAAATCGCCGGTGACGGCGTCGGCTTCGCCTTGCCATTTATAAACGGTTCGCGGGGCAGGTAAAGCAATGCTATTGGTCAGCGCCGGCCGGGAAAAGTTCGAAAAGTTCGAAAAGTTCGGATAGCCTGAAGCTTGCGAAGCTTCCGGTTATCATCACGCTTTCAGCTAACCCGGAAAACCCGCAATGTCCAACGAAACATCCGCCCATCCCGTCCGTCTTGAAGACTATACTCCATCGCCGTACCTGATTGAAACGGTCGACCTCGACGTGGATATCCGCGCCGAGGGAACTTTCGTTTCCTCGACCCTGAAGTGTCAGCGCAATCCGCTCGTATCGGGGCCGCAAGCGCTGGTTCTCGACGGCGAGGAACTGGAAACGCTTTTCGTGAGTCTGGACGGCGGGCGCCTTGCGCCGGAAGCGTATCAACTCGACGCGACTCGACTGACATTCGACGCGGCCCCCGAGCGCTTTACCCTGCAAACGCGGGTGCGTATCCTGCCCGATGAAAACACCCGGCTTTCCGGCTTCTACCGCAGCAGTGACGGTTACTTCACCCAGTGCGAGCCCGAAGGTTTCCGGCGCATCACCTGGTTCATCGACCGGCCGGACGTGATGGCGCGTTACACCGTGACGCTGCACGCCGACAAGGCGGCCTTCCCGGTGCTGCTGTCCAACGGTAATCCGGCGGCCCAGGGCGACGAACCGGACGGCCGCCATTACGCGACCTGGGAAGACCCCTTCCGCAAGCCGAGCTATCTGTTCGCGATGGTCGCCGGAAAGCTCGACGTGCTGCGCGACAGCTTCCGCACGGCGTCGGGCCGCGAGGCGCAACTGGCCATCTATGTCGAACCGGGCAAGCTTGACCAGTGCGCGCACGCCATGGCCGCGCTCAAAAAGGCCATGCGCTGGGACGAACAGCGCTTCGGGCTGGAATGCGACCTCGACCACTACATGATTGCCGCCATCGGCGATTTCAACATGGGGGCGATGGAGAACAAAGGGCTCAATATCTTCAACACCAAATACGTGCTCGCGCGTGCCGATGTGGCGACCGATGCGGATTTCGAGAACATCGACCGGGTCGTGGCGCACGAGTATTTTCATAACTGGACCGGAGACCGCGTGACCTGCCGCGACTGGTTCCAGCTCTCGCTCAAGGAAGGCTTGACCGTCTTTCGCGACCAGGAATTCGGCGCCGACACGCACAGCCGCGAGCTCGCCAGAATCCGCGAGGTGCGCGGCCTGCGCGCCGTGCAGTTTCCCGAGGACGCCGGCCCGATGGCGCATCCGGTGCGCCCGTCGAGCTATGTCGAAATCAACAACTTCTACACCCCCACCGTTTATGAAAAGGGCGCTGAAGTCGTGCGCATGATTCAAACCCTGATTGGACGTGATGCGTTCCGCGCGGGCATGGACGAGTATTTTCACCGTCACGACGGCCAGGCCGTGACCTGCGATGATTTCGTCGCGGCGATGGCCGCAGTCTCTGGTTTCGATTTCACGCAGTTCATGAACTGGTATGCCCAGGCGGGAACGCCGCTGGTTACGGCGCGCGGCGCTTATGACGCTACGGCAAAACGCTATACCCTGACGCTCGCCCAATCGTGCGCGCCAACGCCAGGGCAGGCGGAAAAACTGCCTTACCTGATTCCCGTGGCGGTCGGCTTGGTCGGGCCGGACGGCGGCGATTTCGACCTGGGAGGAACGACCACGCGCGTGCTTCAGCTCGCGGCCCCCGAACAAAGCTTCGTGTTCGAGAACATCCCCGCCGCGCCCGTGCCTTCTTTGCTGCGCGATTTTTCCGCGCCGGTCATTCTCGACGCCTCGTATGAGGAGGCGGAGCTTGCGCATCTGCTGACGCATGACAGCGACCCGTTCAACCGCTGGGAAGCGGGACAACGGTTGTTTGGTCGGCTGATTCTCGGCAAGGTGGCGCATCAGGCGAGCGGCGAAACTGAAGAATGTCCGGCCAGCGTCGTCGCCGCAGCGCGCGCGGTCTTGCTCGGCGGCGGCGACCCGGCGTTCATCGCCGAAGCCCTGACCTTACCCAGCGAGGCGACGCTGGCCGAGCGGATGGATGTCGTCGACCCCGAAGCGCTGTTCCTTGCCCGCAGCGGCTTGGCCCGGTCGCTGGCGGAGGCGTTGGAAGTGGATTTCTCCGTCATGTACACCAGGCTCGCGCCTGTCGGCGCGTACCGGCCGGACACGGCGGAGGTTGCCCGCCGTCGGCTGCGCAACCTGTGCCTTGACTACCTGAACCGGCTTGATTCAGCAAACTACCGGGCCTTGGCGTTCAAACAATTCGCCGAAGCGGACAACATGACCGACCAGTTCGGCGCATTGAGTGTCCTGGCCCAATACGACTGCGCGGAGCGCGTCACCGCCCTGAAGGATTTTTACGCCCGTTGGCGGCACGAAGCGCTGGTTGTCGACAAATGGCTGTCAGTGCAGGCGGCCAGCAGCTTGACCGGCACTCTGCGGCGCGTCGAGGAACTGAGCAAGCATCCCGCTTTCGACCCGCGCAACCCGAACAAGGTATACGCCCTCTTGCGTACCTTTGGAGCAAACCACCGCCATTTTCATGCGCAAAACGGCGAAGGCTACCGCTTCCTCGCCGCGCGAATCGGCGCGCTCGACCCGCTCAATCCGCAAGTCGCCGCGCGGCTGGCGCGCTGCTTCGACCGCTGGCGGAAATTCGACGCCACGCGCCAGAAACATGCCCGTGCCGCGCTGGAAGAACTGCATCGCCAGGCGGGTTTGTCGCGCGATGTGTTTGAGGTGGTCGATAAGAGTTTGGGGCAATAGGGCAGGGTATGGTTCCGAGAATGGAAATTATGGAGGAAAGAAAATGGTTAGTCTGCAAAATCTGGCACTTTACAGTTCGGCAATGAAAGTGTTGCGTGAAAAATTTGGTGCATTGGCAATTGAAGAATTTATCGCTGATATCAGAAACAATAGCTTTGACTATACCGAATGGCGTAAAACACAACCGTGGTATACAGACGAAACAATTGAAGATTATCTTGCCCATGCTGCGAAAACAACACGTGATTACAAGCCGCCAAAAGGGATTGAAACAATATGAGCCCGCGTAGGGCGGATGAGCGAAGCGTTATCCGCCGGATGAATGCTTTAAAAGGCTACAGTGGCGGATTGGTAAACGGAAGAACAGGATGCGTAACATTTACATTCTTACATTCGGCGGAAAGCGCTACGCTTTTCCGCCCTACGCGAACTTCGGTAACGGAGGTTACGCGGGGGATGCATCGAAGATGAAAGAATGTGTGTGCGTAGATAGCGTTTCATATCCTTATTAGTCGCTAGATGAGGTGTTACGTGGCTCAATCAAGACTCGCATTCATCATACTGATAGTTCTCGTTAATATAGTCGTGGCAGCAATAGCATTTGAAGTCGGACGTCGGATGAAGAGTGTAAACCCGGATGAAAGCGGGGTGTACTACACGCAGGCGATGCTTGCCTTTGCGCACTACACGTCCTACAAGCAAATAAAAGACTTCATGGAAAAAGGGTGTTACGACGCAGCGCTAACCGATGTGCGGGAAATGCAGAACTTGCAGATGAACTTGTTGTCGGAGAATCTTAAGAGAGCGAACAACGATCTGGAATTGCTGGAGTACATCGAATTTAGAAATCCAGAATTGTTGAAAGCGATTATGGCAGGGCATATCCCTGAGTTACGAGCCTACACGACGACTTGCCCTAGATAAACGGGGGAAGGGTAAGAAATTGTAAAAAAATAAATTATCCAAAAGTCTGAAAATCATCTAGCCTGCCTCCCGCCGCCGAGAGGCGGAAGGGTTAAAGTGAGTTTGCAAACAAGCTTTAACCGACAGGAGGCAAAGATGAAATATAGCGGAATTGACCTGCATTCGAACAAC
>BNUC01000195.1 GCA_025997075.1 Betaproteobacteria bacterium
CAGCAAGTGCGGGCAACTTGCGCGACCAAGAACACTGTGGCGATGCGCCACTTGATGCCGTGGAAAAATGCTTACCGTATTGGACAGGGCTAACGTTGGAGTTAAGCGGCGCCGCGACAGCGGCGTCCGCTTGAACGAAAGGTTAGACTTTTGCACGAAACTTCCCACGAAGCAAGAACGTCGAGAAACGAGGTGGAAGAGTTAGGCCGCATTGTTCACCAAGTGTGCAGAGCTAAGTGTGAGGTGATTGTCTAGAGCGACAGACGTCGCTTCTAGCCATGCGTCGAGGAGTTGCGTATGTGGTGCCGCTGCCTGCCACGTAATGAACCGCGCTTCACCACTTGCTTCTTGAACCAATAGGCGTCTGGAGACGCCATCAAGGACGATGCCGTATGGGTCAGGCTGAGACTGTACGAGCAAGAGTTCGCGGCCACTTGAGATCATATCTTCGGCTAGTGGTCTCGGAAGCGGTGACTCCGCTCCAAAGGTGGATGGCGCTTCCGAGGGTAAGCGAATCGTGTCTTGATGCCTGGCCCACTCGATTCGCCTGACGAAGAACGTAACTTGATCGGAGAAGATTGACCACGTGCTCCATACGCCCAGCGAGAAGTTCGACCAAGCAGAAAGGCGGAGATCACTTTGCTGATGGTGCGGCAGACCTGAGTAGAGCCAAGGGCGTGACATGACCTGTTCGACTTTGGATTCGGCGGAGTTCATGGGCAGCCTAACGTTGGCGTTAAGCGGCGCCGCGACAGCGGCGTCCGCTTGAACGAAAGGTTAGACTTTTGCACGAAACTTCCTACGAAACAAGAACGTCGGGAAACGAGGGTTTGAAGTGGCGCGAAACGAAATGGGTACGCCCACTGTGCGGCAACACGACCAGCAAGTACGGACAACTTGCGAGACCAGGAACACTGTGGCGATGCGCTACTTGATGCCGTGAAAAAATGCCCATCGTATTGGACAGGGCTAACGAATAGTAGACACCTTGGCAGGTGTATACTCAATTTTCAACGGTGTATAACAATAATTACACATATCTATCATGTTGATTTTTAACAATTTTCATATTTTATCATGAACACCGATACCACCCAACCCGCATAGGCGGAAATCAGCGAAAACGTTGCAGAATGCCGTCCAGTTGATCCAGATCGCCGAACTGGATTTGTATTTTCCCGGTCCCTTTTTTGTTGGCGCGTATTTCGACTTGTGCGCCCAGGATGTCCGAGAGTTCTTCCTGCAGGCGCAGCACGTCGCGGTCGGGGGCTCTGGCCTCGGCTTGTTGTTTTGGAAGTTTTGACGAATTCTGCGCGAGCCGTTCGGTCTCGCGTACCGACAAGCCTTCCAGCACCACGCGCTGGGCGAGCTGGATTTGCAAATCGCCCGACAGGGGCAGCAGCGCGCGGGCATGGCCCATGTCGAAATTCTCGTTGGACATCAGCAGTTCCTGCACCGGCGGAACGAGCTTGAGCAGGCGCAACAGGTTGCTTGCCGCCGGGCGGGAGCGGCCTACCGCGTCCGCCGCCTGTTCGTGGGTCATGGCAAACTCGGTGATCAGGCGTTGCAATCCTTGCGCTTCTTCCAGGGGATTGAGGTTTTCGCGCTGGATGTTTTCGATCAGCGCCATGGGCGCCGCCGCCTCGTCGGGAATCTCGCGGATCAGCGCCGGCACCTCGGTCATTCCGGCCATTTGGACGGCGCGCCAGCGGCGTTCGCCGGCGACCAGTTCGAAACGCTCCTCGCCCGCGACGCTGTCTATCGGGCGCACCAGAATGGGCTGCATCAGTCCCTGCGCGCGGATCGACGCGGCCAACTCCTCCAGCGACGCCTTGTCCATGCGCGTGCGCGGCTGGTATTTGCCGGGCCGTATGCTGGTCACCGGTAGCGTCCGCTGTTGTTCATTGCCCGAAATATCATCGCCGTCGAGCAAGGCGCCGAGACCGCGTCCGAGTCCCTTGTGTTTCATGCCTGATCTCCTTGTTCAGCCGCCTGGCGCGCGTCGTTGCGTTCGTCGCGGCGATCCAGAAGTTCCTGCGCCAGCGCGCCATACGCCGCCGCGCCTCTGGACTGCCTATCGAAAGCGATCACCGGTTTACCGTAGGAAGGCGCTTCGGCAAGGCGAATGTTGCGCGGGATGATTGTGCGATAGACCTTGTCGCCGAAGTGTTCGACAAGCTCGCCGGAAACCTGTTGCGTCAGCGTCGAGCGTTGATCGTACATGGTGCGCAGCAAGCCTTCGATTTCCAGTCCCGGATTGAGCTTGGCGCGCACCTTCTTGAGCGTCGCCACGAGGTCGGTCAGCCCCTCCATCGCAAAGTATTCGCACTGCATCGGGATCATCACGGCTTGCGCCGCCACCAGGCCGTTGACCGTCAGCATGTTGAGCGCTGGCGGGCAGTCCATCAGGATGAAATCGTAGTTGGCGATGATTGGCTCAAGCGCGTTACGCAGGCGGAATTCCCGCCCGTCCATTTCGATCAGTTCGACTTCCGCGCCGGCCAGGTCGCGATTGGCGGGCAGAACGTCGAAGCCGAATTCTGTGTGCAGACACGCCGCTTCGAGCGTCGAACGCCCGATCAGAACCTGATAGACCGTCGGCAGGGCCTGGCGCTTGACGACGCCGCAGCCGGTAGTGGCGTTACCCTGGGGGTCGAGGTCAATCATCAGCACGCGCTGCTCAAGCGCGGCCAGGCACGCCGACAGGTTGACGGCTGTCGTGGTCTTGCCGACTCCGCCTTTCTGATTGGTCACCGCCAGTATTTTCGCCACCTTGGTTTTCTCCTGATTTTCCACCGCTAATCCACGCCTGCCGCACGACGCATCACGACCAGATGCCGCTCCCCGTCGACCCCGGCCACACAAAGCGGATGCACCGCTTCGACGCGCGCTTCGCCTGGCAGACGGGCGATTTCATCGCGGGGCAATACCCCCTTCATGGCCAGCCAGACGCCGTCCGGGGCCAGCAAATGCTTTGATAATGCCGCAAAACTGGCCAGCTCCGAGAAAGCGCGCGAGACAATCGCGGTATATCCAAACTCCGGATGATACTGTTCGACGCGCCCGCCGTGAACGGAAACATTTGGCAAGCCCAGTTCGATGGCCGCCTGCCGCAGAAAAGCCGCCTTTTTGGAATTGCTGTCGAGCAGCGTCACGGGAAGCTCCGGTCGGGCGATGGCCAGCGGAATCCCCGGCGTGCCGCCCCCGCTGCCGACATCGAGCAGCCGGCCCTCGGGAACGAAGCGCAGGATTGACAGCGAATCAAGCAGATGATGGCTGACCGCCTTGTCCTGTTCCTTGAGCGCGGTCAGGCTGTACGCGCGGTTCCACTTGTAAAGCAGCGTGAGATAAGCGAGCAGTTTTTCGCGCGGCTCCCGCGGCAACTCCAGCTTCATGGCCGCCAGCCCGTGGGCCAGTTGCGCCTCTAATTCAACTGAGCTCATGCGCGGTCACGCAAGCTCGTGGGCGCGACGCGCTTGAGATGGATGAGCAGGATCGAAATCGCCGCCGGCGTCATGCCCTGGATGCGCGAGGCCTGTCCGATGGTTTGCGGGCGATGCCTGATGAGCTTCTGGCTGATTTCGGCCGACAGGCCGTTGATCCGCGCGTAGTCGAGATCGTCCGGCAGAAGCGTTTCCTCGTTGGCCTGATTGCGCGCCACTTCCTCGGATTGCCGCTCGATGTAACCCTGATACTTGGCTTGGGTCTCGACCTGCTCGACGGCGAGCGGGTCACTGAGGCCGTCACAAGCATTGCAACCCTCATCCCCGATGCGCAGGGACATCAGGCGCCCGTAGCTCACGTCCGGGCGGCGCAGCAGCTCGAACAGCGTGTATTCGTGCTCGATCGGTTTGCCGAGCACCTGCGTCAGCGCAGCCATGTCGACATTGTCCGGGCGCACCCAGGTCGATTTGAGGCGTTCCTGCTCGCGGGCGATGGCCTCGCGCTTCCCGCAGAACGCCGCCCAGCGCGCCTCGCCGACCAGCCCGAGCTGGCGTCCGGTTTCGGTCAGACGCATGTCGGCATTATCCTCGCGCAAGGACAGGCGGTATTCGGCGCGGCTGGTAAACATCCGGTACGGCTCGGACACGCCGCGCGTCACCAGGTCATCGACCAGCACGCCAAGATAGGCCTCGTCGCGGCGCGGCGACCACGGCGCTTTGTCCTGCGCCAGCAGCGCGGCGTTGGCCCCGGCCAGCAAGCCCTGCGCGGCGGCCTCCTCGTAACCGGTCGTGCCGTTGATTTGCCCGGCGAAGAACAGGCCCCTGACGGCCTTGGTTTCCAGCGAAGCCTTGAGTCCCGTCGGGTCGAAGTAATCGTACTCGATGGCGTAGCCCGGACGCAGGATGTGGCAGTTTTCCAAGCCCTTCATCGAGCGCACCAGCGCCAACTGCACGTCGAACGGCAGGCTCGTCGAGATGCCGTTCGGATAGATTTCATGCGTCGTCAATCCCTCGGGTTCAAGAAAGACGTTATGGCTGTCCTTCGAGGCGAAGCGATGGATTTTGTCTTCGATCGACGGGCAATAGCGCGGCCCGACGCCTTCGATGACGCCGGTGTACATCGGCGAGCGGTCGAGTCCGCCACGGATGATCTCGTGCGTGCGCTCGTTGGTGCTGGTGACCCAGCACGGCATCTGGCGCGGGTGTTGCGCCGCCTTGCCGAGGAAGGAGAAAAAGGGCAGGGGCTCGTCGGAATGCTGCTCGGCCAAGGACGAAAAATCGATGGTCCGGCCGTCGAGGCGCGGCGGGGTCCCGGTCTTCAGCCGTCCCGCCGGCAGTTGCAGTTCGCGCAGACGCGCCGCCAGCGAGACCGACGGCATGTCGCCCATGCGCCCGCCGACGGACTGGGACAGGCCGACGTGGATGCGCCCGTTGAGAAAGGTCCCGGCGGTCAGCACCACGGCGCGCGCCGGGAAATGGATGCCGTGTTGCGTGATGACGCCGGCAACGCGCTCGCCCTCGACCATCAGATCGTCGCAGGCCTGCGCGAAGAGCCGGAGATTCGGCTGCTTCTCCAGCCGCGAACGGATCGCCTGACGGTACAGCACGCGGTCGACCTGCGCGCGCGAGGCGCGCACCGCCGGCCCCTTGCTGGCATTGAGAATGCGAAACTGGATGCCGGCTTCATCGGTCGCCACCGCCATCGCGCCGTCAAGCGCGTCGACTTCCTTGACCAGATGCCCCTTGCCGATGCCGC
>BNUC01000196.1 GCA_025997075.1 Betaproteobacteria bacterium
GTTCAGCCGTCAGGGGCTTGCCTATCCCGCTCTGCCCCAACAACTCGGCATCGACCTGGGCAAGCCAGCGGCGTACCGCTGTCTCGCCCAGGTTCATGTCACGGCAAACCTGACTGACCGTCAGGCCTTGCTCTTTGATCATGCGGACAACTTGCAATTTGAAACCCGCATCGAAGCTCCTTCTCGTTGGCTTTATCGTTTGGCTCATCTTTTTCTCCTCTATAGGTGATTTTCTACCTATCTACCTGTCCGAGGAAATTAGACCACTACATGATGTGCCGTGGTATATAGAGGAAACAGAGCATGAGCAGGCGTTTGCTTTCCCTCTCCCCTTGCGGGAGAGGGTGCCCCGGCAGGGGCAGGTGAGGGGAAGGATTAACATTAACACGGAGAATGTAGGGGCGAATGAAAACCTTTTTAACCACGGCGACACGGCGGGCACGGCGAAAAGCAAAGACAAAAACGATTTTCGCTTTTTGCTTTTCGCCGTGCCCGCCGTGTCGCCGTGGTTAACTGCTTTTTCCATTTGATCCCTGCTCATCAGTTTGAATCGCACCCATGTTCATAGAGCTTCCTTGCGCCGACGGAAGAAACATACGAAACTACGCCTCTTATGCCCGAGCTCGGGCAGCAGACCGTGCCAAAGGGTTTCCATACGCATGATCGAGGCCGTTCCAGGCTGCATCGACACTCAGGAACCGCTCCACTGCGATAGCCCCGGCGGTGCGTCCCGCAAAAATTTGACCATAGAGAAACGCCATGTCTAAAACCGTATTACTAACTGCTTCCGGCATCGCCATCGGCGTGCTGGCCCTGATCCTGGCGACAAACGGCAATCCGCCCAACATGGGCGTTTGCGTCGCCTGCTTCCTGCGCGACACGACGGGCGCGCTCAAATTGCACAATGCCGCGCCGGTGCAATACCTGCGTCCGGAAATCTTCGGCTTTATCCTCGGCGCTTTCGCTGCGGCGCTGGCGGCGCGCGAATTCAATCCTTCAGCGGGATATTCGCCTTTCCTGCGGCTCATTCTCGGTTTTTTCATGATGGTTGGCTGCCTCGTTTTTCTCGGCTGTCCGATGCGCATGGTGCTGCGCATCGCGGGCGGGGACCTCAACGCCGTTGTCGGTCTGGTCGGTTTCGTCGCCGGCATCGGTGTCGGCGTGCTCTTTCTGCTCAAAAATTTCGCCCTGCCGCCGCGCAATCCGCAACCCGGTAACGAAGGCGTGTGGTTCCCGCTGCTTACTCTCGGACTTCTGGCCCTGTTTTTCTTCAAGGGCGATCTTTTCGCAGCCAGCGCTCAAGGTCCGGGTTCCCAGCATGCGCCTGTCTGGCTCTCGCTCGTCGGCGGACTGGCTATCGGCGCCATCGTGCAACGTACCCGCTTCTGCTTTATCGGCATGATCAGTCACATCTTTCTGTTCCGGCAGTTCTCGATGTTCCTCGGCGTCGTGGCGCTGACGCTCGCCGTCTTCGCCGGAAACCTGGCGCTGGGCAAGTTCAACGTCGGCTTCGAGTCGCAGCCCATCGCCCACAACGACGCGCTGTGGAACTTCCTCGGCATGATGCTGGTCGGATTGTGCGGCGCTTTTCTCGGCGGCTGCCCGCTGCGTCAGGTCGTGGGAGCCGGTCAGGGCAACTCGGACGCGACGATGACGGTCATCGGCATGATTCTCGGCGCGGCCGCCGCGCACAACTTTGCCCTGGCCTCCAGCGCGGCGGGGCCGACCGCGGGCGGCAAGAGCGTGGTGGTCGCGGGGCTGGTTTTCGCGGTCGTCGTGGGTTTGCTGTATACACGAATGAAGCCGCGGACGGTGATTTCACCGACAGCAAGAAATTAGCGACAAGCATTCAGGCCTGTCGGCCAAACGTCAATCTCTTCGCCCCGCTTGCGGGGCGTGCGAGGCCAAGGTGGCCGAAGGCCGGATGAGGGGAGCGGCAATTCAGCACGAAACAACACTGGACATGTCCAACCCCCCTCACCCGCCCCTGCCGGGGCACCCTCTCCCGCAAGCGGGCGAAGGAAAGCAAACGCCGCTTATGGGAGGGGTTTTAAACCGGAGTTAGTTCTACGATGAAATTCAGGCCTGTCGGCCAAACGTCAATCCCTTCGTCCCGCTTGCGGGGAGAAGGTGGCCGAAGGCCGGATGAGGGGGGCGGCAATTCAGCACGAAACAACACTGGAACATGTCCAACCCCCTCACCCGCCCCTGCCGGGGCACCCTCTCCCGCAAGCGGGCGAAGGAAAGCAAACGCCGCTTATGGGCGGGGTTTTAAACCGGAGTTAGTTTTACGATGAAAATCAGAAGTCAGAAAGACTTTGTTTCCGGCATCGCATTGATCGCCGTCGGGGCGATATTCGCCATCGGTGCGACGAACTACAGCTTCGGCTCCTCGATCCGTCCCGGACCGGGGTATTTCCCTTTCGGCCTGGGCATCATCCTGTCCATCCTTGGCCTCTCCATCCTGCTTGGCGCCTTCACCGCAAAAAGCAAGGATGGTGACCCCATCGGCGCGATTCCCTGGCGTGCGTTGATTTGTATCGTCGGCGCCCTCGTGTTCTTCGGTTATTTTCTTCCCAGACTGGGTTTTTTGATCAGCTTCCCGATCATGATCGCCATCACCTCGGCCGGCGGCAGCGAATTCACCTGGAAGGACGCTCTGCTCAATGCGTTCATCCTGACCGCCCTGTCGTATGCGATCTTCATCCATGGACTCCAGTTGAGCATCCCGCTGTGGCCGGCCTGATCCGGAACGACGACCCGAAAGATACGCTATGGATTTGCTCAACAACCTCGCCCTCGGATTCCAGACCTCACTCTCGCTGGCTAACCTCGGGTACGCCTTCCTGGGCGCCCTGCTCGGCACGCTGATCGGCGTCCTGCCGGGCCTTGGGCCGATCGCCACCATCGCCATGCTGCTGCCCTCGATGTATTCGCTGGAGCCTACCTCCGCGCTGATCATGCTCGCCGGCATCTTTTACGGCGCGCAGTACGGCGGCTCGACCACGGCGATCCTGATCAACGTGCCCGGCGAGGCGTCCTCGGTTGTCACAGCGCTCGATGGTTACCAGATGGCGCGCAAGGGACGCGCCGGCACGGCGCTGGCGGTCTCCGCCCTGGGTTCTTTCTTCGCCGGCACGATAGGCACGATGGTCGTCGCGGCTTTCGCTCCGCCCCTGGCCGCGCTGGCATTCGAGTTCGGCGCGCCCGAATACTGCGCGCTGATGTTCCTTGGCCTCGTTGGCGCCGTCGTTCTGGCTTCGGGATCGCTGGACAAGGCGCTGGCCATGGTCGTCCTGGGACTCCTGCTCGGCCAGGTCAACACGGATGTCATCACGGCGGTCCCGCGCTTCAGCTTCGACATTCCCGAATTGATGGACGGCATCAACTTCGTGATCATCGCCATGGGCGTATTCAGCTTTGGCGAAATCATCGCCAACCTGGGTAAACCGCCGGAACACCGCGAAGTCTTCGTCAAGAATGTCACCGGTCTATGGCCAAGTAAAAAGGATTTCAAGGAGGCCTCGCCGGCCGCCGTGCGCGGCACCCTCATCGGCTGCCTGCTGGGCGTGCTCCCCGGCGCCGGGCCGATACTCGCATCCTTCACCTCGTATTCTCTCGAAAAGAAACTGGCGAAGCATCCGGAAGAGTTTGGAAAAGGCGCGATTCAAGGCGTCGCCGCGCCCGAAGCGGCCAACAACTCCGGCGCGCAGACCGCGTTCATCCCGATGCTGACCCTTGGCATCCCGACCAGCGCGATCATGGCCCTGATGATCGGCGCCATGACGCTGATGGGCATTCAGCCGGGGCCACAGGTCATAAGCAGCAATCCGAGCCTGTTCTGGGGACTGATCACCTCGATGTGGGTCGGTAACCTGATGCTGGTGATCCTGAATCTGCCGCTGATCGGCATCTGGGTCAAACTGCTGACGGTACCCTACCGCTTCCTCTTTCCCGCGATCATGGCGTTCTGCGCGATCGGCGTGTACTCGCTGTCGAACAGCACTTTCGACGTTTACTGTACCGCCATGTTCGCCGTCATCGGCTACGTATTCCACAAGCTCGGTTTCGAGCCGGCGCCCCTCATTCTCGGCTTCATTCTGGGGCCGATGATGGAAGAAAATTTACGCCGCTCGCTGTTGATGTCCCGTGGCGACTGGACTATCTTCATCACCCGCCCGATCGCCGCGATCATGATCGCCGTCGCCGTTGTCCTGATGGCCGCCATCGCGCTACCGATCATCCGCAAGAAACGCGAGGAAGTATTCGTCGAGGAGGAGTAATCTAAAAACCTCAATTCGAACACGGCGTGTAAATTGTTCTTTTCCAAGGCCCATTTCTTTTCCAAATCATCATCACGGAGTCAGCATGTTCCGACTAACATGGGTGTCAGGCATGATCCTTCCCGTTCTCGCCACGACGGCCATAGCCCAGACGCCAACGATCGAACTAATCGAACTGAGCGCAGGTTTTCATCGTATCGAAACGGAAGTCGCCGCCGATCAGTCCTCCCGCATGCAGGGCCTGATGCACAGAAAAAGCATGGCGCCCAATCGGGGAATGCTTTTCGTCTTTCCCCGGGCCGATCGTTATTGCATGTGGATGCGTAACACCCTCCTGCCGCTTTCCGTGGCCTTTCTCGATGACCAGGGAAAAATCCTCAATATCGAGGACATGAAACCGGAGACGGAAGACAATCATTGCGCCAGCGCGCCCGTGCGCTTTGCGCTGGAAATGAATCGCGGCTGGTTCGCGGCGAAGGGAATCGGGCCGGGACAACGCATCGTCGGGCTGGAAAAATCGCCCCGTCCGAACTAGATGAATGTTGTTGAAATGATGAACAAACTTTCCTGCGGAGCACTGCGGTCAATCCCTTCGCCCCGCTTGCGGGGAGAAGGTGGCCGAAGGCCGGATGAGGGGGCGGCAATTCAGCACGAAACAACACTGGAACATGTCCAACCCTCCCTCACCCGCCCCTGCCGGGGCACCCTCTCCCGCAAGCGGGCGAGGGAAAGCAAACGCCGCTCATGTTTCTCCATGAGTTTGCATCCCCTCCCAAAACGGTCGC
>BNUC01000197.1 GCA_025997075.1 Betaproteobacteria bacterium
CCATGATGTCGGTCAGCACCTGCACTTTCGGCCCGTCGTACGGCTTCGCATCCTCCTCCGGCATTTGCATGCCAGCCCTTGCCGCCAGCTCCTTGACCGCCTCGACAAATCCTTGCCCGGAATATTCCATGAGGAAGCTAATCGCCGTTCCGTGCGCTCCGCAACCGAAACAATGGTAAAACTGCTTGGTGGGACTGACGGTGAACGACGGCGTCTTTTCGCTGTGAAATGGGCAGCACGCGGCATGATTGGCGCCCGCCTTGCGCAAAGGCACATACCCATCGATCAGATCGACAATGTCGGTCCGAAGCAGCAACTCCTGGATGAAGGACTCTGGAATCATTTCAGCTTGTAAAAATCATCCTGGAAAGCAGTTATTAAGCACGGCGGACACTATCAACACTGCCCCTCACCCCTGCCCCTCTCCCGCAAGCGGGCGAGGGGTTTATTACCCTTCGCCCGCTTGCGGGAGAAGGTGGCCGCAGGCCGGATGAGGGGACACTTTTTCAGCGCGTCAGCGCGGCTTTAACCCGTTTCGACACTTCGGCCATATCGGCTCGCCCCGCCAGACGCGGCTTCAACACGGCCATGACCTTGCCCATGTCGCCTGGTCCCGCAGCGCCGGTTTCGGCCACGGCCGCGGTTACCGCCGCGCGGACCTCGTCGTCGGAAAGTCCGGCGGGCATGTAGGTTTGCAACAGATCCGCCTCCAGTTTTTCAGCGTCTACCAGATCCTGACGGCCGGCGGCCTGAAACTGGGCGATGGAATCACGACGCTGCTTGAGCATCTTGTCGATCACGGCAACGACCGCCGCATCGTCGAGCACAATACGCTCGTCTACTTCCCGCTGCTTGATGGCGGCCATCAGCAAACGGATGGCTCCCAGCTTCGCCGTTTCCCTGGCCCGCAACGCGGCCTTCATATCTTCGTTGATACGCTCTTTCAAAGTCATCTCAAGACTCCTGGCTAAAGTTGCCCGGTAAGAGGCATTTCCACAAACACAAAAAGCCGCCTATCTTCGAACAGGCGGCTAATCAATATTCGAAAATCCTAAGATCAGTATAGCTTGGGCGGCAAGGTCTGGCTGCGCATGCGTTTATGGTGACGTTTGACTGCGGCGGCCAGCTTACGCTTACGTTCGGCGGTTGGCTTCTCGTAAAACTCGCGGGCGCGCAACTCTGTCAGCAGACCGGTCTTTTCGACCGTACGTTTGAAACGGCGAATGGCTACTTCGAACGGCTCGTTTTCCTTAACACGAATGGCAGGCATTAATTCTTCCTAAGTTCAAGGTTCGACGGACAACAAAATGAGTCGCGCATTATAAATGAACCCAGCACGAAAAACAAAAAAATCCAGCTTTTTTTGCAAGCCGCGACTGCCTGCGTGTCAGGTAGAATGCCGGCCATGCTTATCCTCGGTATCGAATCTTCCTGCGACGAAACCGGCGTCGCGCTTTATGACACGAACGCCGGCGGTCGCCTCCTGACTCACGCCCTGCATTCCCAGATCGCCATGCACCGGGATTATGGCGGCGTTGTTCCGGAACTGGCTTCGCGCGATCACATACGACGCACGGCGCCCCTATTGCGTAAAGTGTTGAGCGAAACCGGGCGTAAGCTCGATGAAATCGACGCCGTGGCCTATACCCAAGGTCCGGGTCTGGCCGGCGCGCTGCTGGTCGGAGCGGCATTCGCCGAGGGACTGGCCGTGGCGCTGGGCATACCGGTCATTCCGGTCCATCATCTGGAAGGGCATCTGCTGTCCCCGCTCCTTTCCCGACAACCGCCGGCGTTTCCATTCATCGCCCTGCTCGTGTCCGGCGGCCACAGCCAATTGATGCGCGTCGACGGCATCGGCCGGTATCGCCTGCTCGGAGAAACCCTCGACGATGCGGCGGGCGAGGCTTTCGACAAGACCGCCAAACTGCTCGGGCTGCCTTATCCTGGCGGGCCGGCGCTTTCCGGGATGGCGGAACACGGCCGGCCGGATATCTGTCAATTCCCGCGTCCGATGCTCAATTCGGGCGACCTCAATTTCAGTTTCAGTGGGCTGAAAACGGCAGTCCTGACCCATGTGCGCGAAATCGGCACGCCGGACGAGCAGCAACGCGCGGATATTGCGCGTGGTTTTCAGGATGCGATTGTCGACGTGCTGGTTAAAAAATCCATGCGCGCGATAAAGCACAGTGGCCTGACGCAACTCGTCGTGGCCGGTGGCGTTGGTGCTAATTGGGAATTACGGCGTCGATTGAACGAGTGTGCCGCCAAAGCCAAGGTATCGGTTTTCTACCCGGAATTCGAACTATGTACCGACAACGGCGCAATGATCGCCCTGGCCGGCGCGTTGCGCTTCGAGGCTGGGCTCTCGCTCAAGTCGGCAGGCGCGTTCGCGGTGAGGCCGCGCTGGCCACTGTGCGAACTGACCGGTTGATTTGATAGAGCGTTTGATTCCGCGTCATTCCCGCCTTCGCGGGAATGACGGTAGAAAAACGGAATCAGTTTTTCTTTTTTGCTGCCCCGATCTTAGGCTCGGTTCCGGCCATAAGGCGTTGCAGATTGCCCCAGTGCTTGACGATCAGGGTGATCGCTATGATTCCCACGGTCAGTGCCAGAGTTCCGCCGCTCCAGAACATGAGGGCGATTATTGACGCGGCGGCAGCGGCTACCATAGAGGCCAGCGAGGAATAACGAAAAATGAAGGCGATGGCCAGCCAGATGCCCAAAGTGATCAGTCCGAGCGACGGATCGATGCCCAGTAATACACCCGCCCCCGTCGCTACGCCTTTACCCCCTTTGAATTTCAGGAATACCGGATAGAGATGGCCGAAAAACACCGCCAGCGCCACGGCGGCAAGCGTTCCCTGAGAGAGACCAAATTCCGGCCCATACGTCTGTGCCAGGAAAACAGCCAGCCAGCCCTTGGCCATATCGCCAATCAGCGTACAGATCGCGGCCGCTTTGTTGCCGCTACGCAACACATTGGTGGCGCCGGGATTTTTTGAGCCATAGCTGCGTGGGTCAGCCAGCCCGAACAACCGGCTGCATACCACCGCAAAAGGCACCGACCCAAGCAGATAGGCGGCCAGAACTGCAAATACGACGGTCAGAAATTCGGGCATAAGGTTTCCTCGAATCAGATACGGCGGCTGAGGTAGAATGCGCGCTCATCCGGCGCCAGCCCTCCTGGCGCCGGGTTGTAATTTTATTCCATTTCAAATCGCCGGTGGCTTTGTCGACTTCGTGCCGCCAACGATTTATAAACGGGATTACACCCACTGCTGGCGCAAAAATGGACATCATTTTTATCGACGAATTCCGCATCGCGACCCTGATTGGAATCTATCCGCGCGAACAGAGCGTGCCGCAAACGCTGGAAATCTCGCTGCAAATCGGCACGTCGACGATACGCGCGGGCAGCAGTGATGATATTCGCGACACCATCGATTACGCCGCAGTGGTCGAGCGTTTGCGCGCCGACCTTGAACAGCGGCACTTTCACCTGTTGGAAAAGCTGGCGGAACACGTCGCCAGCGTGGTGCTCGACGACTTTGGCGCCGTCTGGACGCGCGTCTCGGTGGCAAAGCCGGGCGTCATGCGCGGAGTGCGACGCGCTGGCGTCGTCATTGAGCGTAGCCGCCCGATAGAGACAACTCAGGCTACTTGAGCGCGACGTTCACCGTGTCCGGAGCCAGGGTACGCATCAAATCGTACGGATGCACGCCGACCAGAAAGCCGCGTCGGCCGCCGTTGATGTAAATCAGTGTCAGATCGAGAATCGTTTTTTCGATATACACCGGCATTTTTCTCTTCGTGCCGAACGGGCTGGTGCCGCCGACCAGAAAGCCGCTATGTCGGTTGGCTACTTCCGGCTTGCAGGGTTCCACGTGTTTGCGGCCGATTTGTCGCGCCAATTCCTTGGTCGACACCTTGCAATCGCCATGCATGAGTACGATCAGCGGTTTGGCCGACTCATCCTCCATGATCAGTGTCTTGATCACCTCATGCTCATCGACATTCAGCTCACGCGCGGAAACCCTGGTTCCGCCGTGTTCTTCGTAGGCGTAAAGGTGGCTGGAATAGACAACTCCCTGCTGATGCAGGAATCGGGTCGCCGGGGTCTCGGGAGAGTTTTCGGATTTCATGAATCTGAGCCGAATCTGGATTCAAGCTCATCCAGGTTGGTTTCGCAGGGTGGGTTCTGATGCATCCACTCGTCGGTGCGAACCAGAACAAATAGGTTGGAGTTCGCTTTGCTCACTCCAACCTATGCATGCTACAAACTACATTCGGGAATCTTGCTTTACGCCCAGGTATTGACGAGACCTCCCGGCTGACCTGGGGAGACTGGCGAGGGTGGCGGCGTGGGGATGGCCTGTATGAGTGCAGCCGCTCCGGCGACCTGGGTGTCGAGAGCTTTATTGAGCACTCTCAATTGGGCGCCATTCTGCGCCTGTGCGGTACTGTTAAGGGCGGATGAAGTAGCGATAGCAGATGTGATGTCCATTGAAAACTCCTTTATGCGCTCGCTTCGAGCACAAGACAAGTAATGCTATTTTACGACAGAACCACATGTAATTTGAGGAATTATTTCCTGAAACGGAAAAGTCAAGCTTTATTGGCGTGAATCGTTGGCATGTTCGCCTGTGCGACTTCCCGGAATTTGCTCGATTTCAGAAAATCAATCCTGCCGATTGAGCGTGGCTTTCAAGTCAGTCAGGGTAATCATCAGCGTCGTTGGAGCCAACGGTGATGGCTCGAAACCTGCGTATTCGTAAAAACCTTTTGCTTCAATTGTGAGCGCGTGCACGACCATGCCGCGAATCCCTCATAGCCCACCGCTGCCTTCAGGTACCTGGTGAGCAACAAATCAAGCGTCTGTTGCGGAAATGAGCGCTTGTTCGGCGTTCAGACCCGGCGTGACAGGCGTTACGGCGAGGAACTCATTCCGGAGTGGAAAACCATGTTTCCAAACCGGTTCGGACAAGCCTGGAGAGAGTTACTGCTCAGAGCGGCCGCAACTCCCGCACGTAATGCAAGATT
>BNUC01000198.1 GCA_025997075.1 Betaproteobacteria bacterium
TTGACAATGCGCGACAAGCCGTTGCCCTGGCCGGGCTTGACCCGCGTCACCATCAATCCGGCAGCAGCGTGCACGACAAGCCGCGAATCTCCAAAGTCGGACACGCCTTCTTGCGCAAAGCCCTTTACATGCCGGCTATGACTACCCTTTATCACACGGACTGGGGAAAATGCTTCCGCTCTCGTTTGTCTGCCGCAGGCAAGGTTCCTAAGCTTATTATCGCGGCCATGATGCGCAAGCTCATTCATGTCGCTTTTGGTGTCCTCAAATCAGGACTCCCTTTTAGCCCTGCTTTGCATGGTAGTTGACAAAGTCCACAGTATCTACGTAGCCTGGGCGCTGGATTTGGGCGTGCAAGGCTATGCGGGTAAACGCGAAGGCGTGTTGGGGAGTTTGAAGGCGAGGTATCGCTTCTGAGCGCCTTTCCCCCTCTCCCCCACGAGGGGGAGAGGGGCAAGCGATGCTTATGCTTTACCATGACAAATATATTCATGCGATTGCCCTGTCCTCTTGTATTACCATCAAAAAACGGGTGCAATCGAAGCTTATCTTCATCGTCGGATTTCCTTCGATTTTATCGGCCACGCAGAAACAGGGCGTCGAGTTCCTGGAGCGAGAGCGTGGCCCATGTCGGCCGGCCGTGGTTGCATTGGTCGGCGCGCTCTGTTTCTTCCATTTGACGCAGCAAGGCGTTCATTTCCGGGATCGAAAGCTGACGCCGGGCGCGGACGGCGCCGTGACAGGCCATGGTGGCCAGCAATTCGTTGCGGCGTTCGGCGAGCAACTGGCTGACACCGTGTTCACGCAATTCGGCCAGTAGGCCACGTGCCAGGGTGGCCGGATCGGCGGCTTGCAGGAGGGCCGGGACGCCGCGCACGGCGAGTTGCGCCGGACCCAGCGGCGCGATATCGAAACCGAATTCACTCAGCATTTCGGCGTGCTCTTCGGCGGCGGCGACATCTAGTGCGTCGGCGGCGAAAACGGCGGGAATGAGTAGCGCTTGGGTGGCGATCCGCCGCCCGTCGAACGCGTTCTTGAGTTTTTCATAAAGAATGCGCTCGTGCGCGGCGTGCATGTCGACCAGCACCATTCCCCTTGTGTTCTGAGCCAGAATGTAGATGCCGTGCAATTGCGCCAGAGCGTAACCGAGCGGCGGCCCAACAGGTTCCACATCGGCCGAAGTGAAGGAGTCTGTCGGCGCTTCCGCCGGGCCTGGAAACGCGGCCGGGGCAAACGCCGCGCGGTTGAAGGCGTAATAGGCGGCGGTAGCCGGTTCCCCGACACGCAAGGATTGCTGGTGTGATCGACCGAAGGCCGGTCGCGCGGATTTTTCGTCCGGAACGGCGCCAGGCATGGGCCGGGTTTCGGAAGCGACGGACTCGCGCGGTAACGAGGCGATGGCCGCCAACGGACTGGACAGCGCTTTCTGCACGACATGGAAAACGAACTGGTGCACGGCGCGACTGTCGCGGAAGCGGACCTCGGTCTTGGCAGGGTGGACGTTGACGTCGACCATCGCCGGATCGATTTCGAGAAACAGGCAGTAGGCTGGATGATGGCTACTGTGCAGCATGTCCTGATAGGCTTCGCGCAGGGCGTGGGCGAGCAGCTTGTCGCGCACGAAACGGCCATTGACGTAGCAATACTGGGCGTCATTGCGCGACCGCGAATGGGCGGGCGTGGCGCAATGCCCAAAGAGGCGCAGCGGGCCGGGGCCGGTATCAACGGCGCGCGATTCAGCCAGGATATCTTCGCCGAGGATAGCGGCGGTGCGTCCGGCTGCGTCGCTCCGGGCGAGATGCAGGCCGGCGCGCCCGTTGTGCGAAAGGGTGAAAGCCACGTCCGGCTTGGCCAGCGCGATGCGCTTGATGGCTTCAGTACAGTGAGCGAATTCGGTGGCTTCGGATTTGAGGAATTTGCGCCGCGCCGGGGTGTTGTAGTACAGATCGCGCATTTCGACGACCGTGCCGCTGAGCAGCGCGGCCGGTTCCGGCGTCGCGCCAGCCTCGGCCGGAAGACGCCAGGCGTGGTTTGCTCCCGCCTGGCGGCTGGTCAGCGTGAGGCGGGCGACCGAAGCAACCGAAGCCAGCGCCTCGCCCCGGAAGCCAAGCGTGGATACCCGCTCAAGATCGGCCAGCGAGGCGATTTTCGACGTGGCATGGCGAGTCAGCGCCAGGGCAAGTTCATCTCGCGCGATGCCCCGACCGTCGTCGATAACGCGGATCAGCTTGACGCCCCCTTCTTCGAGCTGGATCTGGATGCTCGTGCTGCCGGCATCGAGCGCATTCTCAAGCAATTCCTTGAGCACCGAGGATGGGCGCTCGACCACCTCGCCGGCGGCGATCTGGCTGATCAGCAGATCCGGGAGAATCTGAATCGGAGGGGGCTTGTCTGGTACGTGGGACGTCTGCGGCATTCGCCGATTATACCGATTGAGCCGGCGGCAATGGTGAGTGGGAAAACAGGGGCGTGCTATTCTGGAAAAGGTGTTGTCGCATCAAGCATGGCGGCCGACCAGCATTTGTCGTTTTTCAGCAAAACCTGGACGTTTTTCCACGGTAAACCCCGCATCGCTCAACGCCTGCCGCACGCAACCCGCGACCGACCAGGTCGCCAGCGTAGATCCCGGTCGCGCCAGGCGCGCCAGATTCCGGCAGATAAACGGCGACCAGAGATCAGGATTTTTTGCGGGGGAAAAACCGTCGAGATAAAACGCGTCTACCGCGTCATTCAGCAAGGGCAAGGTTTCCGTGGCGTCGCCCAGGACGAGCCGGAATTCGACATCCCCGCCATCGAGTTCGATACGATGTTCACCCGTAACGAGCTTCGGCCAGCAGGCGCGCAACACACCTGACAGTTCGGCGAATTCCGGCCAGGCGGCGTGGGCGATCGCCAGATCCCCGGCAGCGAACGGGTGTTTTTCAAGCGAAATGAATCGCAGAATCCGGCAGCGTTGCGGATCGTTCCGCCAAACCAGCCAGGTCGCCAGAAAATTCAGTCCCAGACCGAAACCGGTTTCCAGGATGGCGAACGAATCGCGTTCCCGCCAGCGCGCGGGTAATCCGTTGCCGGCCAGAAAAACGTGGCGCGACTGCGCATGCCCTCCGGCCGCCGAGTGGTAGACGTCTCCGTAGATTTCCGAAAGCGGCGTGCCGTCAGGCGCAAGCGACAGACGGGCAAGCGCCAGCGGGGATGACATGCTTAAATCCGCGATGCTTTTCGCGGGCAATCAGACACCTTGCCTTCCCTTTCCCCCGCGCATCGCAACATTACAACTCATCACAACTCGATGCACCAGCCGTGCGTATCCGGCAGCAGTCCGTACTGGATGCCCTGCACCGTGTCGTAGAGCTTCTGCAGCGTCGGGCCGCAGCCGTCGGGATCGCCGGTCTTGATGACCTTGTTTCCGCGCGTGATTTCGCAGACCGGGGTGACCACCACGGCGGTGCCGCACGCGGCGATCTCCGCGAAGGTCTCCAGCTCATCGTACGGCACCGGCCGCACCTCGACCTTCATGCCCAGATCGGCCGCGATCTGCTTGAGCGTATTGTTCGTCACGCTCGGCAACACCGACCGTGAATCGGGCGTCACGTACGTACCGTCCTTCTTGATGCCAATGAAGTTGGAAGTAGCAAATTCCTCGACGAAGGAGTGCGTCTTCGCGTCCAGGTACAACTCCACGGGATAACCCGCGTGCTTCGCCGACTCGTGCGCGAACAGGCTGGCCGCATAATTACCGCCGACCTTGACATCGCCCATGCCCTGCGGCGCGGCGCGGTCCCAGTCGTCCACGATCAGCGCGCGCACGGGCTTGAGCCCGCCCTTGTAGTATGCCCCCACCGGCATGACCATCACGAGGAAAGTGTATTCGTCCGCCGGAGCGACGCCGATCTGCGGCCCCGTGCCGATCAGCAAGGGCCGGATGTACATCGACCCGCCCGTGCCGTAGGGCGGAACGAAATCCTCGTTCGCCTTGACCGCCTGCCTGACCGCTTCCTCGAACAGGTCGACCGGAACCTGCGCCATGCAGGCCCGTCGCGCGGTGTTGAACATTCGCTCGCCATTGGCCTGCGCGCGGAAAATGCGAACCTTGCCGTCCTTGCACCGGAACGCCTTGAGTCCCTCGAACGCCTCCTGACCATAGTGCAGGCACGTCGCCGCGATGTGCATCTTCAGATAGGGTTCCTCGACAAGTTCAAGCGTGCTCCACTTCCCGTCGCGCCACACACTGCGGATATGACAACGCACATCCGTGTACTTGAAAGTCAAACTGTTCCAATCAATGTTTTGCATGGTTCCTCGATCCCGTCGTATGGTTATATGGTTAGCGTGTTCTTCCGTTGAGAATTGGTAAGTTTACGCTTTCCTCCGCATGATGCAAGTTTCAGGACACCCGCATTAAGCGGAGGAAGATAAGCAGGCGGATACAAGCGGAATGGCATGGCTGAATCCGTGATCGGAAATCCTGTCGGGCCGGCGAAAGTAGCCGCAATATAAATAGCAATACAAAGCAAAGCGCGGCGTCTGAAAAAATTACCCGAAAGCTAAGACACATTTCGCATACAATTAGCAAGTTTACACTCAGCAGTTTCTCGCCATGGTTTTTCCATGGCCTTTTTCATTGCTCTGCCCGTCAGGCAGTTCATTTTTTTAAGGGAGAAAACATGAGATTAATCAGCAAGATTCTATTTCCATTCGGATTGGCCGTCCTTTTCGCCAGTGGTGTCAATGCCCAGCAAAAGGAACTCGTCGTCGGTTCGAGCGCGACTTACCGCCCGTTTGCCTACGAGAATCCGGCCAAGGAAATCGTCGGTTACGACATCGATATCATCAAGGCCATCGCCCAGAAAGAGGGCCTGCAAATCAAGATCGTGAATACCCCGTGGACAGGCATCTTCGCCGCCCTGAACAACGGCGACGTGGATCTCATCATCTCCGGCGTGACCATCAACGAGAAGCGCAAGCAATCGTATGA
>BNUC01000199.1 GCA_025997075.1 Betaproteobacteria bacterium
CCGCCCAGCACAACCGCGCCGGGCAGCAGGATGAATAACGGAGGCACGCTGACCGGCAAAGCCAGATAAGTCACCCAGGGCAGCACGGCCAGCGGCGCGAGGCTCGCTCGGGCGCGGTGATAAACAAAACCGGACTCCCGTCCCGCGCCGAAACGCCGGACATCCCGGCGCACCAGACCGTCGACCAGACCGGTGAGCGCCGCCAACAGAAACAGCGGCAAGCTCAGTATCAACACCAGGAGGCGCACGAGGAAGACCAGCACGGTATAAGCCGCCGCAATCAGGTCAGTCTCCACGTAGACATAAACCTGTCCCAGATAGTAGTGAAAGTCCCGCGCCGACCTGTCGGCGCCCGCCCGCGCGGAAACCTCGCGACTCCAGTCCAGCAGACCGCTCCTGACAAACAGCCCGTCGTGGGCGTTCTCCACCAGCGCGTAGGCGCTACGCCCCGGTTCCTGCACCAGCATACTCTGCGCGAAATTCTCCGAAAACTGTCCCAACTCGTAATGCAGCATGTTCCGGGCATGGTACCAGCCCTGTTCGGGCCAAAAGAAATGCAGACCAATACACTCAATCGTGATGGACAACAGCAGCGAGCCGCACAACACACCGAACACATGGAACGGCAGCAGAACCAGGCTCGCCACCAGGCTCACCCGTGGCGGCGGCTGGCGTTGAGCCGTGCCCGAATCGCTCATGATTCCCTGTCCGCTGGCAGGCCGGTTTCATGGGAATCATGGGAATCTTCCAGCAAATCCGCAGGCAATTCCATCTTTTGATGATTCTCGCCCTGGGTTTCCCACCAGTCGCCGGCTTCGACATAGCGCTGCCGCATACGGGCCGCCATTTCCCGCAAGTCCTTCGGCATGACCTCGTCCGGGTCGGGAATGGGCAAGGGCATACGCAGCTTCCAGAGATGGCCGCCTTCAATCAACGCAAAGCACTGCCCCTTGGGCAATCCGACCACATGCGCCGGTTCAATCAGGGGCACGCTGGTGCTGGTGACCCTGTCCTGAGTATTGGAAGTAAAAGCCGTATGGCCGCGAGGATCGGAACCGTCGGTCGCGCCGCTGACGATTGAGGTCGTGTAAACCTCGACCTTGGGCAACTGTTGGGTCAGCAGTTCGGCGGTCGCCGTCTCGCGCACGCGCAGCATGAAGAGATTATTGAAGTTGCCAATTACCTGCCCGGCCTTGGCGCGGTTGCCGATACGCGCCTCGATGTCACTCAGGGTCTGCGTGTAGGCCGTCACCTGCACGCCCGCGCCGCCGCCCTTGTTGACCATGGGGATAAACTCGTCGCCCATCAGTTCGCTGAATTCATCGGCATGAACATCAATCGGCGTCTTCACTTGGGCATTCGCGCCGGGCAAGCCGTCGTCGATGCCGAATTTATAGATATGCCCGGCTACCGATACCAGGTCGGAGAACATGGAATTCCCGACCGCCGCGGCGACTTCGGCATCCGACAGGGCATCCAGGCCCACATAGACCACGGCTCTTTTACGAATAACCTGCATCCAGTCAAAAATCGGTCGCGGGTCGGACAAATCGGAATAATCCGGCGCGAGCAGTTGCGCAATTTTGCCGGTGGTCAGCTTCTCCAGTAAAGGCAGGAGGCTCGCCACAATCTTGTCGAAGTAAGTCCGGTCGTAACGCACCGCCGAGCGCAGACCATCGAGCACCGGGTCGAAGACCCTGACCTGTGACAGGTACTGTTCGATGGCGACGACGCGCTTCTCCCGTCCGACCATGTTGCGCGGGATATTCTTCTCGTTGAGACGGCCTTCCAGTTGGACGATGATTTCCCAGACCTTCGGCTCGTGTTTTGCGAAATAGTGCCGGGCGTACTCGATAAAAAGGGCGTCGATATTGATGACGTGGCGCTGAATCAGCAGATAGTCCGGGCGCTGTCCCAGCTCGACCAGCGCGCGGGCGATGATATTCACAAAGCGCCAGGCAAATTCCCGGAACGCGGCGCTGTTACCTTCGCCGGAGAGTTGTCCGGCGATGCGCGTGGCGACTTCCGAGATACGCCCGAAACGCCCCACGGCGTTATAGCGCGCGCTAATCTCCGGCCAGCCCAGATGAAAGACATAAAACTCACCCTCGCGTCCGGCGCGCCGGGTTTCCACGTACATGCGCTTCAACAGGTCGGCATCGCCCTTGGGGTCGAAGACAATCACCACCTCGTGCTCACCCGCGACATTCCTTCTGCGAATGTCCTGGGTGATGAACAGTTCGGCCAGACGGGTTTTACCCACGCGCGTCGTGCCCATCACCAGAGAGTGCCCGACACGCTCACCCAGAGGCAGGGAAACATCGACCTCCTGCGGCTCGATACCGTGCAGACGTGGCAGGCCGCCCACCGGGGGCAATGGTCGCACCGGATTGAAGGAACTATCCCAGCTCAGTACCCTGGCGAACCGGGACAGTGGAAACGGCGCGAATTCCAGCCGCTCCTCCCAGCGCCGCGCCATGCGGTAGAGAAGCGCCGGTTCCACATAGCGCCGGAACTCGGGCCGGTAGGTCTGCATCAGCCGGTGCGTGTGTCGTTGCTCCCACTTGAAACCTTTACCGACAAACAGGCGTTGCTGGCTCACCGGCACGTTGCGGCTCGCCATCACATAGCGCGGTAATCTTCGGATGTTGCGCCGGTAACGCAGGATTTCCCAGGCATCGTTCAGACGCAGCGCGCCAAAAGCAAGAAAGGCCAGCGCGCTGCCCAGGCCCCACAAAGTGCTCAACGCGAGCGCCCACGGCGCCGCCAGACACAGAAACGCGGCGGCGGCGCAGACCGCCACGGTATACAACTCCACCGCGGGACGTAACAGGACTTCAACAGTGTGCGAACGGGCCATGGACGTTTCACGGTTCGATTCCGGTAGCGGTGATCAGCACCGGGTAATGGCGAAGGCCCAGCCGCCGGGCTAGATCGTCACCGGAGACCGGCGACAGCGACAGGCCCGGAACGAGACGGCGCAACGCCGCGAGCGACTCGGGCGAGCTGACCTTGACCACCAGGCCGACGGCCTGCAAGTCGCGCAAGGCCGCTGACCGCTGGCGCAGCCAGGCATACGAGCGCTCATCGTCGCCGATGATAAAAATCGGCCTTAACCCTGGCGCGTGGATGGCGCGAGGGGGTTCCTCTCCCGGTGAGAGCAATTCTGAGCGTACCGGCAGCAAGGCGGCTTCGGCGTCGGACAAATGAGGTATTCGCGGGAGGCCGGGTGTGGGCGATGCCGCCTTATCCTTCTGTGCCTTCTGGAGATTCAATGTCTGGTAGTACGGCAGCGCCGAGTCGCCGCCCACATCCCCGACGACAATCAGCGGTGGGGAAACGGTCTGCGCCAAAGTGCTCGCGGACAGCAGCCTGAGGGTGAAAAGAAAGACGATGCGTTTCATGGTTTGGCCTGTCGGGTCGTGATGGGAAGGTCGTGGCCGAGCACGCGCGTCAGGTGCCGGCTGACGCTGCGCCGGTAGAGCGCCGCCGGTTCGCCGCCAGCGGGACGGTGATAGCGCCCGATGGCGAGCAGCCAATCCTCGCCCGGCGTATGCTGTTCGCGCAGAATCTCGGCAGCCAGGCGCAGATTGAGATAGGGATCAAGCAACTCGCAGGCTTGGCGGTAACGATGCTTCTGGTAGCCCAGGTTGATCTGCCCCAGTCCGGCGTCGACTCGCGTGGCCGGGACTTCGCGCAGTGCCCGAAGTAATCCCGCGCACGCCCCGGCGCGGGTGGCGTAGCGTTCGGGCTGACCGGCGACGTTGAGCGTCCACGGCCAGGGCACTAGGCGGCCCCGGAAAAGAACGCCGCTTTCCTGCAGAGCGATGGCGTAGAGTACGGACGAGGGCACGCCTGCCCGTTGCGCGGCGAGCTGATAGGCGGGCGGCGGCACTTCGCGGGCGTGGGCAAATGTCGCCATGCCCATGAAGGCCAGGCAAGCGAGCTTTATTGCCGTTGCCATTGGCCGTCTACCTTGCGCACCACGGCGGGCAGGTCGCCTTTCAGACCCAGGGAAAGCCAGCGTCCGGTATCGTGGTTGAGTGTAATGACACGGGCGCGCACCTTGGCCGGGTCGATACCGGCGCGGGTCGCCCATTGACGGATACGCTTATCGTCGCCACGGCTGCCGGTCATGTAAACATCGAAGAGTGCGCCGGACGCTTGTAACTGGCGCACGCGCTGTTCGCAGGGCGCGCAATCGGCTTTCACGAAGACGGCCAGACGGTCGGATTCGATGGATATACCGGAAGTGGACGCGGCGGACAGGCTGACGCGCGGCAGGTCGGGGAACAGGCGTTGCCAGGCGGCATCGTAGGCGCGTTGATAGGCCAGCAGCCGTTCGATACGGCGCGCTTCCGCGCGTACCTGCAATTCGGCGAAACGACACTGTTCGGCTTCATCGCGGGCTTCGATGCCCAGAGCGGTGAGCGGATCGAGGTTCGGCGAATGAATCCCCAGCGGCCCCTGCATCAGTTGCCGGTAACGCGCCCAGTCTTCCGTGCGCAGTCCCCAATCGCGCGCCTGTTCTTCCTCGCTGCGCTGGGTGATTGAGGAAGCCGTGGTGCTCTGGACGGTCGACACCTGGGCGAAGGCCAGTACCGGCATGAAGATAGCCAGTATCGGGACAAGACGGAAAGAGTTCATGGGCGCTTCCCTCCAAAGCTCACGCGCTGGGTTTTACCGGACTGGCTGAAGATGGCGGTATCGTCCTCGATGGCGTCGAGCCGCCAGCCTTCTTCCTTATCGCCGACACGCAGCAAACGGGCCTGGGAAAGCGAGTTCGCCCTGGCCGGCAGGATCGTCAGGAAACGCTCATGGCCCCGCAACTCGGTACTGACGACCCGAAAAGACGGTTCAACGGCCTTCGCCGGGGCCGGAC
>BNUC01000200.1 GCA_025997075.1 Betaproteobacteria bacterium
AGTTCTCTGCGAGCGTAACGGGCAGTGAAGTCCCCTCCACTGACGTGGCTGTAAAACGAGCCTGACGAAGGGAGCGCGCAATGGAAAAACTCTTCCAGCACCTGCCAACTAACAGACATAATCCGCGCTTGTGGTTTGAACGACTGCTCATTTTCAGCGAACCGGATGAGGCGCACGTTGTCCGCCGCATTGATTTCCATCGCGGCTTGAATCTGGTATGGGCGAAAGAGCCTGCCGAAGGCAGCGCGGAAGGTACGCGAGCCGCCGGTCACGGCGTCGGCAAAACCTCTTTGTGTCTGTTGCTGCGTTTTTGCCTGGGCGAGTCGTCCAAAGCCGTTATGGAATTGCGCAAGGAGCTGTTCGCCGAATTTGCCAAGGGTGGTGTGATTGCCGTCCTGCATGTGGACGACCAGCCTTTTACGCTGCGCCGTTATTTTAATGCGCACAAGGAAGGCGCGGCCTATTCCGGCGATGACGTCACAGGCATTTGGAACCATGCGACGGAACGCAACGACCGGGCTTTTCTGGAAATGCTCGCGGACGAAATGATGCGTTATGTATCCCCGCGCAACATTCCCGAAACAGGACACGCCATCGAATGGAAACATGTACTGGCCTGGATCAGCCGGGATCAGGGTTCGCGCTTCAAATCCTTCTTCGCCTGGCGCGAGGGCGAAGGCACGGGCTTGCAGCACAGCCGACAGTATCTCCCCATCGTTATGCGCTCGGTATTGGGATTGCTGGCGCAAGACGAATTCCGGCTCATGAGCCAACAGGCGGAGCTGAAACATGACCTGGAACTGGCAAAGAAAAAAACGGAAGAGCTTCTTCAAGAACCGGCGTTGATTCGCCGTCGCATCGAGTCGAACTTGCGTGCAAAAGGCAAACTGCCGGACGATTTGCTCATTCGCACGGATGATCTTTTCGCGGACTCTGTGGAGCAGCACATCAAAAGAGAAAACAAGTCTGCCGCAGACCGCTTGGCAATATTGGAGGACAAACAGGCAGAGGCAGACCAGACTCTTGCAAATTGGCGCGCACAACTGAATTTGGTTCAGAACGATTATGCCGAGGCGAATGCTGAATATGAACTTGCCGCTGCCGCTAAACGTGGCGACGAAGAGGCTTTTCTCGCTATCGGTGCTCAGCTAAAGAAGCTCAAACAACTGGCTGGTTACTGTGAGGAAGGTGATCTTCTCTTCTCTCAATGCCAGCATATTCAGGTGAAAATCAACACACTGGAACGCGCCAGCATTCGGGATGCGCGTGACAAGAAGAATCTTCTGCGAGCTATGGATGACTCAGTCAACCGTGCAGCAAGGGTACTGCTGCGCATGAATGGGCTGAAGGCGAAAATCGAAAAGATGAAACCCCTGGAAAAATCTCTGGAAGATGCTCAGAAAAAAGCACAAATCACACGACGAACGGTGGAAATCGAAGCGAACACTTGGCTGTACCTGCAAGAGGAGTTGGAGCGTTGGGAACGCATATCAGGCTCCTCACAAGCACAGGCGGCTATTGATGCTTCCAGGGAGAAAGGCGTACAGATTGAGCGGGAAGTGGAGCGTATTCGTACTCAATTGGCTGTTCTACAAGATAAAAAATCCAGTCGGGCGGTTGCGCTGGATCAGCTTACGAACGACCTGACGCACCAGTTACTCTCTGACGGTGCTGTTGGTACATTCGACCCTCACGACGAAAATCGCCCCTTCCGCCTGTCCATGCGCGGCGGCGAAGCGTATCAGGTGCTGGAGGTGCTGCTTGGTGATGTCGCTTGCTTGTTGGATAGCGCCAGATCGGAGAGCGCATTACCCGGCTTGCTCATCCACGACTGCCCCAGAGAAGCGGACATGAGCACAGGACTGTACGAGAATTTCCTCTCATTGATCGCCCGTCTGCAAAGAGAGCAATATGTAAACTCTGAGTTGCCGTTCCAGTACATCATTACTACAACTACGCCGCCACCTGCCGTTTTACAAGGCAGTCCTCCAGTGTGTCTGATGCTTGATCCCAGTTCCGACAAAGATCTGTTATTTGGCAGTCGATTTACAGGCGAACGACAAGCGGAGCTTCGTTAAGCGCATCTCAAACAATGAAAGGTTGTACCCATGTTGACTCATCTACGCATCAAGAACTTCAAGGCTTGGAAAGATACCGGACCCATTCGACTTGCGCCGCTGACCGTGATCTTTGGCGCGAACAGCGCGGGCAAAAGCAGCTTGGGGCACTTGCTTCTGGCCTTGCAACAGACTGTCTGGACGACTGATCGAAAACGCGCTTTGCATCTGGGCGATGCCACCACCTCAATTGACCTTGGTACTTTTACTGATTGTCTACATGGTCATGATCGGAAGGCGCAGTTGGAATTTGAATTGTGCTGGGATTTGCCCAAACCGCTTGAAGTGATCAATCCACTAAAACGGATACCCTACGGGAGGGACAAGATACTCAAGGTTTTACAGTATAAAGGAGGTCAGATGCTCCTGGCCGTCGAGTTTGTCACCGATAAAGCAGCGCAACCCAAAGTACAGGCCATGAAGTATGAACTGCGCAATGGACAAGATGTCGCGTTGGATGTAGTGCTACGGCGTAATAAATATGGCAAATTTTCACTAACTTCACCTTTGCAGCACTACGAATTCAAGATGGCCGACGGTCGCAAGTGGCCGCTGGAAGAACCGGATAAGTTCTACCGTCTGTCGGACATCAGTACGGCACGATTTAAGAATGCAGGCTTCTTGGCGGACTTCGCGCTGGCTACAGAATCCATGCTAAATAGTGTCTCCTACCTTGGTCCATTGCGTAGCCCCCCACAACGCGTTTATCAATGGTCAGGGGGAACACCTTGGAGTGTTGGGCCGATGGGAGAAAACACCATCGCAGCAATCCTAGCCGCACAAAATGATGGACGCCAACTGAATCGCGGTACCAAGCATGCCAAAAAGACATTCGCTGAGTTCATTGCAACTTGGCTAAGGGATTTGGGCGTCATCCAGAATTTCGCTGTACAACCTGTAGCCAAAGGACGCAAGGAATACGAGGTGCTGGTCAAGACCCACGCAAAAGCGCCAGAAGTCAAGATTACCGATGTGGGTTTTGGTGTGTCGCAGGTACTGCCGGCTTTGGTACAGGCATTTTATGGCCCACCGAATTCCACCGTATGGATGGAACAGCCCGAAATTCATCTACACCCACAGGTACAGGCCGAACTGGCCGATGTTTTCATCTCGGCTACCCAGGCGCGGGAAAACGGCAAAGAACGCCATGTTCAACTGATTGTGGAAAGCCACTCGGAACACTTTCTGAACCGCCTGCAACGTCGCGTGGCCGAAGGTGTAGTCAAAACTAAAGATGTGGCGGTGTACTTCTGTCGTCGTCCAACAGGTGGTACCACAGAACTGGAGCCACTGCAGATCAATGAGTTTGGCGACATCGAAAACTGGCCAGAGAACTTCTTTGGTGATGAGATGGCTGACATCGCGGGACGAACCTTGGCTGCCATGCAACGCAAGCGCGAACTGAGCAAACAAGGCGATGCATTATGAAAGCAGTTATCGACACGAATGTGCTGTTGGTGGCCAATAAACAGCATGACAATGTTTCGCCAGATTGTGTGAGCAAGTGCGTGCAGTGCTTGCTAACCATACAACAATCCGGTGTAACGGTGATTGATAAGGAACGACGGATTCTCCGTGAGTATCAGAACAAGACGAAGCCCAATCAGCCCAAAGGTGTTGGGGACGTTTTTCTGAAATGGCTTTTACAAAACATGTGTAATACAAAGCATGTCGAACAGTTGCCGCTTACGGAAAAAGCAGATGACTGTTTTGCCGAATTTCCAGACCCTGTTCTTGAGCAGAGCTTTGATCCGCCCGATCGAAAATTTGTGGCTGTCGCCAACAAGCACCCCGAGAAGCCTCCGATATGGCAGGCATCAGATTGCAAGTGGTTGAAGTGGCGGACAGCCTTGAAGGCCAAAGGCATCAAAGTGGAATTTTTATGCCCTGATGACATTTGTCAGTTCTACCACAATGCGTTCCCGAACGAACCACCAGTACTGCCCCATATGCTATGAGCGACTTCTTCTGCTTCCCCGGAGATCACCCTCCGATCCAACGGCCCAGGACTTTATCGTTCATATTCCCTCCCCATCTCCGCGCATGGTGTGCGCAGCCCGTACGGTTTGCAGGAGTTCATGTTTTAACTCGCCAAACGCAGGTTCCAGAATGAGGCTTTCGTACTGGCGCGGACGGGGAAAGGGAATGCGCATATCCTCGACAATTTTTCCTGGTCGCTGAGACATGACAATGACCCGGTCAGCCAGAAAAACCGCTTCGTCTACGTCATGCGTGACAAAGAGGACGGTAGCTCGGGTCTGCTGCCAGATGCCTGTCAGGAGTTCCTGCATGGAAAGACGCGTTTGCGCGTCCAAGGCCCCAAAAGGCTCGTCCATCAGCAGCACTTGCGGCTCGGCAATCCAGGCGCGGGCAAGAGCCACACGCTGACGCATTCCGCCGGAAAGCTCATAGGGGGCCCCACACGACTTGTCCGGTTAAATTGAAGTGTGAATCGCTGTAAGCCATGACGACCTCAAGGGCAGCATTCCCAGCTTCATCCACATCTCCGACGGGAAACTGCACGACGTGCATGTCTTCGACCTGCTGGAGAAGGAGCCCGGAGCCATCTACGTGATGGATCGCGGTTATGTCGATTTCGCTCGCTTGCACGCGCTGCATCTGGCCGGGGCCTTCTTCGTCACGCGGGCCAAGTCGAACATAAAATGGCATCGTGTTTATTCGATGCCGACGGACAGAACGACCGGCATCATTTGCGATCAGCGCATTGTGCTGGATGGCGTTTATACCTGGAAGG
>BNUC01000201.1 GCA_025997075.1 Betaproteobacteria bacterium
TGGAGGTTGCGATTGCAAAGAGAGCCCAAGGAAAAAGGTAGGCGTCAACTACTTCGCCACCCTTGACCATCAATATGTGCAAGTCAAAGGAGCAGTCTTGATCCACATATCTTGTAGCAAGATCGCCGATCAGCAGGCGGTGTTTTGTCGGATTTCTTGACAAAACTGTGCAGCATCACGATACGTCTGCCGATCAGCGTGCAATAGAACACGCGCGTTCATTCGACTTGTACGCCTACAGGTAGTTTATTCCACTCGTCTCTAGTCCAATACCAACCGCTACCGCCTACGGGACCATATTGAAACGTCGCCTTCTTACCATCAACGCTCACTCCATCGTAGCGAGCTTCGTCTACCCATGCTTCACGGGGCCTATCTTTTACAATCTCACAATTATGAAACCATCTACAATCCTGGAACCATGTACCGTCGTAAAGATGAGTTGTGCGGTATTTCAGTTGCCCTTTGAAAACCTTTTTGATGTGTACAATCGTATATCTGGATTCGGATCTAAATGGTATATATACCGTAGTTGATTTATTGGCATATTTGTTCGAACGATAATGATTAAAGCTTCCAAATGGATTGATATACACACTCCCTGCCGAGTCGTCTCGGCTGGAAGACTCCAAGAATCTCACCCCCCCCCTTCTTTCTGCCCAACGAGTGCACTGACCATTCGCGGGTTCATGCCGTAAAACGGCGTTTCCTCCTCCGTCCGGAACCCGACCCATATCCACCAATCGTCATCTCGTTGTTCAATTTTTTTATCGTCAATGCTTCCGCGCCAACGACTAATTTGTATCAAATCCCCCACTTCCACCACCGCCCCTCCCCCCTCCTGCACCACCTCGAACTTGAGGGAGGGAGCTACTGGCCTGCCCGGATCGAGCACTTGCCACGGCTCGCGTGTAACCTCAATGGGGCGATAGAACAGGTAATACACCATCAGTATCAGTAACATCCCAATGATCCGCACCCACTTACATCGATGCCAAGGCTTGGGCGAAATACTTGGCTTTTCTTGATCTTTTTCGTCCACAACGTCATTCTCGTTCATGGCCGCTCCTCCCTGTTACTCGGGAAAAACAGTCCGGTTATATCCGCCAGACTGCGTACCTTTTCTTTTGTGCTGGCAAGAAGTTGGGGTATCCAGCCCGTGCTGGATATTTCCCGGTCAGGAACCTTGCCTGTCCAGTCGATGACGGGTTTGGGTTCGCGCAGTTCGGCGTTGTCGTCGATGCGGTCGCTCAAAGGTTCCGGTTTGCCGATGACCGCGATTAGTTTGTTGATTCTGGCTAATGTCCCGCGATCCTGCGTTTGCCAATAGATGTAGTCTTCCCAGGCGTTCCAGGTGAAGCTCAGGCTAGGCATTCGTCATCGCTTCCAGCTCATCAGGCGTTTTCACGATCACCTCGCCACGTTTGCCCTGTTCAATGGATTGTTTGATGCGCGGCAGGTCGACCGGGTTATAAACCGGGTCGATGGCGTCGACTATCTCGAACGGAATCCTGCGCTGATTGACGCATTGGCGCAGAAAGAGCGACATGGCGGTGGACATGCTTAACCCGACATTCTTGAAAAATGCCTCAGCCTGCGTCTTGAGTTGCTCGTCGATACGAATAGAAACTTGCGCCATTTGGGTGCTCCTGTCGTTGTATTGCACCCAATCTAGATGATAATGAAATACAATGCAAGATGGCGCTGCGGCCTGGATGTATTCCGTGGCGGTGACTGTGGCGGGTACGTTCGATGATTCCAGAACGCGAACACCACGCGGATTGGGTGGCGCGATTGCTGATTGAAGGTGAGCAGTAAGCTACATTTCGTCAGGCGCCTCATTCTTGTTAGTGGCAGGCATAACGGTTGAAATGAGTAGTTAGGCTTGCCGTTAATAACAAATATGTTATCATTCGCCGCATGGACTACACGATTCACTACTACAGCGAAGCAGTTCAGGCTGAGGTTCTGGCCCTGCCAAAAACCTTGCTGGCACGCTATTTCAGCTTGACTGGGCGCATGGTGAGTAACGGCCCTAAGCTTGGCGAACCACACAGCAAGGCGTTTGGTGACGGATTGTTTGAGCTGCGTTTGAAAGGGGCGGAAGGTATTGCCCGCGTGTTCTATTGCACGCTGATCGGCAGACGTATCGTGATGCTGCACAGTTTTGTCAAGAAATCCGACAAAACACCGCCTGCTGATCGGCGGATTGCTGAAGATCGGTTGAAGGAGATCAAAAATGATGACGCACGATGAATTGAAGACGCAGGCGCTTTCCGACCCGGAAGTGCGCGCCGAATACGAACGTATTGAACGTGAGGAAATGCCCATGCTTGATGCGATTTTGAAGGCGCGCGCCGAGGCGGGCATGACACAGGCACAGGTGGCGGCTGCGATGGGCACAAAAGCGCCCGCTGTGGCGCGACTGGAGAATGCGCTGATTACCGGATCGCCTTCTCCTTCGTTATCCACACTTAAAAAATACGCAGCGGCGCTTGGGAAACGACTGGAAGTGCGTCTGGTAGATGCCTAACGTCTGAATTCATCGGCCTGTGCGGCTTTTTGCGTAGGTCCGGTGGAATGATGGGTCGGACGGCAGGAGGACACGAACAATAGCTTATTAAGCATCGCCACATTCCCCCTGTGCTCTCTACGATGTGCGCCACCATGAAGCTTGCTGCCCATGAATTTCCTCAAGCCAGTCAAGCAATAGCTCAAACGCTTGCCTCCTAATTAGCCGGCATCGTTGCGGAGATGCTCGGGTTTGATGTCATCGGGTATTGCGGCTCTGTATTCTTGAGCATCGATTTCTTTACTCCAGTTGGAGGTTGCGATTGCAAAGAGAGCCCAAGGAAAAAGGTAGGCGTCAACTACTTCGCCACCCTTGACCATCAATATGTGCAAGTCAAAGGAGCAGTCTTGATCCACATATCTTGTAGCAAGATCGCCCCGTATGGCTATCGGATCAACGTGAAGCGGATCAGTACCCGTTAAGTACACTCGCACACGCGTATGAAAGGGGCGCTTCTGGCCCAGAAAGGGTAGTCCGTGTAGCGTCACAAGTTCATCCAGGTAGTGGCGCAAGAATCTTTCACGAAGATCATCAAGTCGCCAAGCACCGTGGACATACCTGAGAACACTTACGATTGTAAGAGCAAGCGTCCTAAGGTTAGTAGCGCTGATCTCGACCGGCGACCCTATGACACCCTTCTTCGAACTCGATACTCGGATGGCGCCGTCTGTTGTGGTGAAGTACTTGTCATGGATGATTGTTCCGCGAAGCGGTTCGAGTGTGCTGTAGAGACCAATAAGACGCTCCTTTAGCCACGGTCTGGATTCGATCAATAGCGGAAAGATGGGTGATGAGCACCTGATGTGTTGTAATTTTTTCGTGAAACTAAACATAGAAGGAGCCCCATTTTCTTCGAGGATCCATTCGATGAGCATGTCGAGAAGCTTGAATGTCGATACGAAAACAAGGGGCGCCCCTGCGTTTAGAAAACCAGGCCGCCAATCGCCAATGACAATGTTGGCGCACGCGTGCGCAAAGAACTGAGCTTTCGATTTGTCTACTGGGTACACTACTGCGTCGGGCCAGGATGGAAACAGTTCCTGCTCCACAAGTACGTAGACTGCCTCAAGGAGCCAAGTTTCGTATTCCATGCGTTCAGCAAGTTTGTTTAGTGCATTTGCATCAAAGCTTGGATGAGAATTCACGATCTGTGCTATGCCTTGTCGGTCAACGTAGAGTTAATCGGCGCTACGCGGCTTTAGGTAGTGAACACGGTTGTTCTCTGCAATGGTGATGTGGCGTTTTTTCAAAAGCTCAGAGAAAAGCTTTTCTTTGTCACTGTCAGAGATACCTTGACAGGTATACATGGTTTCCAAAGGTGTAAAACAATAACTATTCATAATTTTCATAGCTATCAAATTGATTTTTAAGAATTTTCAGATTTTATCATGAACATCGACACTATCTCGTCTCTCAAGTTGCTCAATCAGGTATGGAATGTTTGAGACGGCGGTGGATATGGTTAACCCGACATTCTTGAAAAATGTCTCGGCCTGCGTCTTGAGTTGCTCGTCGATAATCAAAAAATGCTGGACAATATCAAACTTGCCGGATAATCAAGGGGTAACGTGGGAGAACGTATTTGATGCATTGGGAATCATGGGCCGCTTTCTGGAGCATGGGTGGCAAGGGCTTTTACGTGTGGGGCAGCTACGGCGTGACGCTTGCGCTAATTGTGCTGGAACTGGTGTGGCTGTTCCGCCAGCGGCGGCGGACGGCAGCGCGGCTGCGGCGCTGGTTGCGGGCGAGCGGCAGGATTGATACCGGGGAAGCTCAATGAGCGCGCGCCAGAAACGCCTGCTGCTCGTTGCCGTCGGCATGGCGCTGCTGCTCGGCGCGGTCGCGCTGGTGCTGTCGGCTTTTCATGAAAATCTGGTTTTTGCGCTGACGCCGAGCGATGTGCGGGCCGGGAAAGCGCCGGTGGGACGAACGGTGCGCCTGGGCGGGCAGGTTGTGCCCGGAACGCTTGCGCGTGAGGCGGATGGCCTGACGGTGCGCTTTGTCGTCACCGACACGGCAGAGAATGTCACGGTGCATTATCGCGGCGTGTTGCCCGATTTGTTCCGGGAAGGCCGGGGCGCGGTGGTGCAGGGCGAGCTTCAGGCCGACGGGCGTTTTGTCGCCAGGCAGGTGCTTGCCAAGCACGACGAAAACTACATGCCGCCCGAAGCCGCGCATGCGCTTGAAGAGGCGCACCGGGCGACGACAACAGTGGTCAGTCCATGATTGTCGAGTTCGGCCATTTCGCGCTCGTGCTTGCCGCGGT
>BNUC01000202.1 GCA_025997075.1 Betaproteobacteria bacterium
GGATAGCTCGCCTGACGGCGACCTTCCCACCTACCCACAACCCCGCTAAAAGCCAAACCTTTTTATATATATAAAATTCAACTTCAAAACCCAACGCTCAGACTCATATCTGGATTGGAATCTACTGATGGTCGATATCACTGGCATATTCCAAACCAGTTGCCAGGGTAGTGGTAGGAGGCGTCACCTGCACGGGCGTAAGACCAAGAGTCGTCGCAGTACCTGCATAATCAAGCGTCGTTACTGTATTTGATATATCGACCACACCCGGGTATCCTGATTAAACGTGACTGTGGTACCAGTCACCGAAGCCGTCCAACCCGTTGTTCCGGTAGAGCTTAGTCCGCTGAACACAGCAGCAATATCTGCGTCAGTAACAGCCCCGGAACTCAAAGGAGAAGACGCTGTAAAGACCGCGCCATTACTCAGAGTAATGGAAAGAATTTCAGTACCAGCAGCTATGTTCGCTCCTGTATTGACAATGTTCGTCAGATTCAACGTAATCCTCGCGGCCGCAGTATATGTGGCGTCAGAGGCATCAACGAAATTCACCACGGTATTCAGCCCGTTGTCGATGGCCTTCCCATCCACGACCCCCGACCACTTGATGGTGTCATTGCTGCATTCGCCCGTGCTCAAGACGATCACGTCGCCATCATGCGCGCTTTGCACCCAAGTGCTGCTCTCACCCGCGTCAATCAGGTTGTCAGAGGTATGATGCATGGAATCGGTACCTGTGATTTCTTTACTATCAGTGTAGACGATACCAGCATCATTGTAGCCGGCCAAGACAGAGAGGTAGTCTGCTCTAACCTGGTTACCGTCAGCGCCAGCGAGTTGTGTCGCAATAAAGCTCGCCAGGCCTGCCGTATCAGTGAAGTTGACAGCGGCTTCTGCTGTTGCTCTTGGGGTGCCATGGGCGACTGCATAAGTAATATACGCCTGCTTGAAGGAGGCCACATCCCCGAGGGTCAGTTCGGCTGCGGTGGGCGCAACAAAGGAGACCTCCAGATCGCCAACTACATGCGCACCATCCGACAGCGCACGCACGGTCAGGATGCTGCCTACGCTATCTTCAGCAATGAGGAGCTTGGAAAGCACCGGGTCGAAGGCGATGGCGGCTTTGATGGCCTGGTTGATTTGCTGGTCGCTCGTCCGATATTGGCTATTCGGAATCGGGGTGTAGCTACTGATGAACGTACCTTCTCTCGCATCCTTGAACGTGACCCGAACCTTGGTTCCGAAGAGCCACTGCGCGTCATTGTCGTCAGAGACCAGAGCGTCAAGAACGCGCACCTCAGCTTCCGTATCCGTACCCAAAACCTTCGTCCGGTCCTGGTTGGCCGTGTTGAAGACCCAGGTGGCGCGACCGGTGGAACCGGAGATGCCATAGGAAGGATCATCCAGATGACCGGCGTTGTCGGCGTAGTAGGTGTCGTTGCCCTTGCCCAGATCAATGATCCAGTCGCCGGAACCGAAAGTGTTGACCGTGTCGTTACCGTCACCCGCGTTGATGTAGAGGTTGGCGTTCAACTGGCTGTTGATATACCAAGGCGTAGCGTCAGTGGCGTTCGCGAGATGGAGATCGGAAATGCCTCCGTCGTAGATCGCGGTGCTGATGAGGTCGTTGCCGGCTTCACCGTAGATATTGAGCGAGAAGTCGGCAAAGGTGGTGGTACCCGCCTTGACGAGGTTCGCGGCCGAGATGGCGATATCGAGCACGTCGTTGTTGGCGCCCAGGTCGTAAACGAATTCGACGTCATCGAGATGAGCGTTGCCTGTCGGAAGAGCTAACGGCAAACCCAATAGTTCCTGTTCCCAATCCGCGAGGTTCAGGTACTTGTCGACTATGTTGTCGGTGAGGATGGCGTTAATCTTGATGTTGCCCAGGAAGTCGTACGTCCAGCCATCATTGTAGCCATGCCTATTGGCGTTATGCACGCTGCCGGAGGCGTCGAAGATGCGCACGTCAGTGAAGGCGTAGCCGTTGTTCTGGGCGGCCGTGGCGCCGTCAATGTCCTGATCTTCGCCCGTGCTGTGGCCAAATCCGCCCAAATACTCGCTGCCCGTATAGGGACCGACCTTCTTGGTGCCGGAGAGGTTATTGATCAGCGTATGGACGTTGGTGTCGCCCTGCGCAATCAGGTCGCCCGGACGCGCTACATTGGGAGAGTCGCCCGGTTCGCGCTGTTCGTAGGCGCCGGGGAAGAAATAAGTATTGACAACATATTTTTTGGTGTCCTCGTCCCAGGTAGCAGCGTTGCGAACGTAGACTTCCTCCAGGGTGTTGTTGGTGGAGGAGATGACTTCCAGTTGGCTGTCACGCTTGACGGTGATGTCGAACTGTTCCACGCCCTTGGAGGTGGAGGTTTCACCAGTGGAGAGACCGCCGATGACCAGATCACCGCCCCTGGAGCCGCGACCGACATAGTCGAGCTCAATGGTGCTGGTGACGAGGCTGTCAAGGATGTCGCTAAGGTTCTCAAAATCCTGTAAACGAGCAACAACACCCGTGGCATCGCTCGCACCTGGGACGAGGACACCAAAAAATATGTTGTCAATACTTATTTCTTCCCCGGCGCCTACGAACAGCGCGAACCGGGCGACTCTCCCAATGTAGCGCGTCCGGGCGACCTGATTGCGCAGGGCGACACCAACGTCCATACGCTGATCAATAACCTCTCCGGCACCAAGAAGGTCGGTCCCTATACGGGCAGCGAGTATTTGGGCGGATTTGGCCACAGCACGGGCGAAGATCAGGACATTGACGGCGCCACGGCCGCCCAGAACAACGGCTACGCCTTCACTGACGTGCGCATCTTCGACGCCTCCGGCAGCGTGCATAACGCCAATAGGCATGGCTACAATGATGGCTGGACGTACGACTTCCTGGGCAACATCAAGATTAACGCCATCCTCACCGACAACATAGTCGACAAGTACCTGAACCTCGCGGATTGGGAACAGGAACTATTGGGTTTGCCGTTAGCTCTTCCGACAGGCAACGCTCATCTCGATGACGTCGAATTCGTTTACGACCTGGGCGCCAACAACGACGTGCTCGATATCGCCATCTCGGCCGCGAACCTCGTCAAGGCGGGTACCACCACCTTTGCCGACTTCTCGCTCAATATCTACGGTGAAGCCGGCAACGACCTCATCAGCACCGCGATCTACGACGGAGGCATTTCCGATCTCCATCTCGCGAACGCCACTGACGCTACGCCTTGGTATATCAACAGCCAGTTGAACGCCAACCTCTACATCAACGCGGGTGACGGTAACGACACGGTCAACACTTTCGGTTCCGGCGACTGGATCATTGATCTGGGCAAGGGCAACGACACCTACTACGCCGACAACGCCGGTCATCTGGATGATCCTTCCTATGGCATCTCCGGTTCCACCGGTCGCGCCACCTGGGTCTTCAACACGGCCAACCAGGACCGGACGAAGGTTTTGGGTACGGATACGGAAGCTGAGGTGCGCGTTCTTGACGCTCTGGTCTCTGACGACAATGACGCGCAGTGGCTCTTCGGAACCAAGGTTCGGGTCACGTTCAAGGATGCGAGAGAAGGTACGTTCATCAGTAGCTACACCCCGATTCCGAATAGCCAATATCGGACGAGCGACCAGCAAATCAACCAGGCCATCAAAGCCGCCATCGCCTTCGACCCGGTGCTTTCCAAGCTCCTCATTGCTGAAGATAGCGTAGGCAGCATCCTGACCGTGCGTGCGCTGTCGGATGGTGCGCATGTAGTTGGCGATCTGGAGGTCTCCTTTGTTGCGCCCACCGCAGCCGAACTGACCCTCGGGGATGTGGCCTCCTTCAAGCAGGCGTATATTACTTATGCAGTCGCCCATGGCACCCCAAGAGCAACAGCAGAAGCCGCTGTCAACTTCACTGATACGGCAGGCCTGGCGAGCTTTATTGCGACACAACTCGCTGGCGCTGACGGTAACCAGGTTAGAGCAGACTACCTCTCTGTCTTGGCCGGCTACAATGATGCTGGTATCGTCTACACTGATAGTAAAGAAATCACAGGTACCGATTCCATGCATCATACCTCTGACAACCTGATTGACGCGGGTGAGAGCAGCACTTGGGTGCAAAGCGCGCATGATGGCGACGTGATCGTCTTGAGCACGGGCGAATGCAGCAATGACACCATCAAGTGGTCGGGGGTCGTGGATGGGAAGGCCATCGACAACGGGCTGAATACCGTGGTGAATTTCGTTGATGCCTCTGACGCCACATATACTGCGGCCGCGAGGATTACGTTGAATCTGACGAACATTGTCAATACAGGAGCGAACATAGCTGCTGGTACTGAAATTCTTTCCATTACTCTGAGTAATGGCGCGGTCTTTACAGCGTCTTCTCCTTTGAGTTCCGGGGCTGTTACTGACGCAGATATTGCTGCTGTGTTCAGCGGACTAAGCTCTACCGGAACAACGGGTTGGACGGCTTCGGTGACTGGTACCACAGTCACGTTTAATCAGGATACCCGGGTGTGGTCGATATATCAAATACAGTAACGACGCTTGATTATGCAGGTACTGCGACGACTCTTGGTCTTACGCCCGTGCAGGTGACGCCTCCTACCACTACCCTGGCAACTGGTTTGGAATATGCCAGTGATATCGACCATCAGTAGATTCCAATCCAGATATGAGTCTGAGCGTTGGGTTTTGAAGTTGAATTTTATATATATAAAAAGGTTTGGCTTTTAGCGGGGTTGTGGGTAGGTGGGAAGGTCGCCGTCAGGCGAGCTATCC
>BNUC01000203.1 GCA_025997075.1 Betaproteobacteria bacterium
GGCGGTCAAAGACAACCCACCCTGTCTGGCCGAAGCGGTAGACGAATTCTTTGCCGAAGGCGATACCCTGGGCTTGGGTCGTATGCCTGTCAGTCGGTACGAGACGGTCGAGAAAGGGCATGGGCGGGAGTGGGTAAACGATTGGTATGACAGTAGTTATTACGGTCGTAGTCCTTCGACTGACCCGGCTGGCCCTTCGAGCGGCCAGTTCCGGGTGCTGCGGGGCTGTAGCTGGGGCTCCTCCGCCGGGAACCTGCGGTCGGCGTACCGGGGCAACCGCATGCCGGATCGGCGCGACGACGACAACGGCTTCCGCCTTGCCCGTTCCCTCGATTCCGGCACTGACGCCCCTCAATTAGCAAGTAGCGCGGTAGCTGCAGAAGAAGCAAAAAAACAAGTTGATGCTTTGGAAAGTGAAATAGATGGCGTTAGGGACGAAATACGGGAGACTAATTCGCGTCTAAAATCTCTTCTAGAGGGGTATAGTCTTAACCGCTCTTCTGGGAGTGCATTTTATGCTAACAAACGATGGCTAAATGATTTAATAAAAGAAGCCAACTCTGCGAGAGAAGATTGGACCGTGATTCTGGAGGATCATAATCAGCTTCTTGCTAGTGGAGAGTATAGGGGGAAACGTTTGCTCCAGTCTGAACTGCCGAGTGTCTATCGGGATATTTACAATCGGCATAAGGCTGTACTGCAAAGACTTAAACAAGTTGAGCACACTTTTAATGTAGGGTGGTAGTGGCCCTAGCAAGCGTAGCGCGGACATGTAGGGTGGAAAAGCGAAGCGCCTTCCACCGTCAACCCGATGTTCGCGCAGCTCGTGTGGGGCGGATGAGCAAGCGCAGTCCGACGATTGTAAACCCGGCGCGTAGCGCCACTGATATAGCTTTACCGATGCTTGATGGATTTTCCGTTGTTTGAAATGGGGCGTTTCGCGCCAGGTAACGATTGTCGGACTGCGCTTTGCTTGTCTAACCTACGGTACTGACGATGCTGGATTTCCTGGAGGCGTTCGGAGACGATTTCTGGCATTTCTGGCTCACGCTGCTGCTGGCATTGCTCCTTGGCTTGGGCCTCAAGCTCCTCAATCGCGCCGGAAGCAGCCTGGGGGAAGGATGGCAAGCGGGCCGGACAGGGCCAGCGAAGCGTGGCTTCCTGTACCGTTTCGGGCGGCGCATCGGGAAATGCAAACCGGCGGCGCGGGTGTTCGATTGGCTGACGGGGCTGTCGTCCTCCGACATCGTGGCGCTACTCTTGCTGTCTGCCCTATTCGCTGTGCTGATGGCGCAATGAGCCTCAAAACTTCAGGATAACCTCGTTGCCTGGCGTGTTGGGGTTCGCTGCGCTCACCGCCAAGCTATGCCCTATTTACCACCGCCATCGACGAGAAACCAGGCAGCAAGCCGTATTCCGGAACCTGCAGGTTGGGTGAGTGCAGCGGAACCCGACAATTCAAAACCATTTTTAACCGATCGAAAACGGCGGCCTGACCCGATAAAAAACAGAAAGCGGAGGGGCTGTGGATAGGTGGATAGCTCGTCTGACGGTGACCTTCCCGCATACCCACTGCTCAGACTCATACCTGGATTGGAATCTACTGCCAGAGCATCGGGAGCTTTGAAGGAGAGTCTCCGTGGCATAAAATGCAATGCGGTCGAGCGGACAGCGAATTTGACAGAGGGTTTCAATGGGACAAGAAATATTGTGCGAACGCCATTCAAAAGACGGCGTGTCATGGGCAGAAATTATCCTGAACCGGCCGGAGAAGGGCAATGCTTTGAATTTGCCCATGCTCGACCGGCTCGGGGAGATTGCTGGAGAACTGCGGGCAGAACGAAATACGCGGGTCGTTGTACTGCGCGCCACGGGGCGTTTCTTCTGCACCGGAGGCGATATCGAGGCCTGGGGGAGTCTGAGCCCGCACGATATGGGTCGTGACTGGATTCTGCGCGGAATCGAGGTCTTTGAGCAAATTGCGAATCTCCCTCAACCGGTCATTGCGGCGATTAACGGTCATACGCTCGGCGGCGGACTGGAATTGGCTATGGCGGCGGATCTTCGTATCGCGGTAAAAACCGCAAAATTCGGGAATCCGGAAGTCACGCTGGGCATGATTCCCGGTTGGATGGGGACGAGCCGGCTGGCGGAGATGATCGGTCCGGCCAGAGCGCGTCACATTTTATTGCTCGGTTCGCCCATTACCGCGAGTCAGGCCAGCGAATGGGGGCTCATCACCGGACTGGCGGAAGACGAGGCCGATTTGAACACGCAGCTCACGGCATGGATAGAGCGCCTGTTGTCCAACGGTCCGTCGGCAATGGCCCTGGTCAAAGGCATACTGGCGGGCTTGCATGAGGATTTGCGCGCGCATCATGCCAGCGCTGTCGCCCAGGCGGCAGGCACGGAGGATTGCAAGGAGGGCGTACGGGCTTTCATCGAGAAGAGAAAACCTGTTTATGCCAATCGTTGATTTGAATAAATCAGCACGTCCCAGAGGAAAAAAGCATGAGTAACACGAAATTCATGAGCGCCGCCGAAGCGGCGGGTCTGATAAAAGACGGCGATACCGTCGCCATCAGCGGTAACGGCGCAGGGATGATTGCGGCGGAAGATATTTTCACCGCGCTCGAAAAACGATTTCTGGAGACGGGCCATCCCAGGGATTTGACCCTGGTTCATTCGCTCGGACTGGGCGATCGCGAATCTCTGGGAACCAATCGCTTTGCATACGAAGGCCTGGTGCGCAAAGTCATTGCGGCGCATTTCACCTGGTCGCCCCGCATGCAGCAACTCGTTCGCGAAGAAAAAATCGAGGCTTATTGTTTTCCCGCGGGGGTAATACAGCATTTGCTGCGAGAGATTGGCGCAGGGCGTCCCGGTCTATTCACCCATTCCGGCCTGGGCGCCTTTGTCGATCCCAGACAGCAGGGAGGACGCTGCAATGCGCGCAGTAAGGAAACACTGGTTGAATTGATGAATATCGACGGCAGGGAGATTCTGCGTTACAAACCGTTCAAGGTCGACGTGGCGATTGTATGCGGTACTTACGCTGATAGCCGATGCAACATCAGTTCGGAAGAAGAAGCGATCGACGGGGACATCAACACGATGGCCCTGGCCGCCCACAATAGCGGCGGCATCGTTCTGACGCAGGTGCGTCAGATTGTCGAGCCGGGGAGCATCCATCCGAGAAATGTCCGAATCCCAGGGATCATGGTCAATGCTGTCGTGGAGTCGCCGGGGCAGCAGCAATTCTACGGACGGGATTACGACATCACGGTCAGCGGCGGTCGCCGCGCCCATCTGGGATCCGTCAAGGCGGACATTCCCGCAAAACTGGAAAGGCGCATTATCGCCCGACGCGCGGCGCTCGAACTGAAGTCAAACGTATCGCTTAATTTTGGTTTTGGCATTCCCGGTGGCATATTCGGTGTGATTGCCGAGCAAAATATCGGCGATCAACTGTGGATGAGCGTCGAGCAGGGTGTTCATAACGGCCGGATGCTTGACGATGCGCTTTTCGGCGCGGCGCGCAATGCCGACGCGATACTTCCCTCCATCGAGCAATTCGATTACTACAGCGGCGGCGGTATCGATATCGCTTTTTTGGGCATGGGCGAAGCCGACGCGCAAGGTAACGTCAACGTTTCACACCTGGGGGGAAATCTGATTGGGCCGGGCGGCTTTATCGAAATTGCCCAGAATGCCAAGAAAGTCGTTTTTTGCGGAACCTTCGATGCCGCGGGAACGCGTATCGAATATCGCGACGGGAAACTCAACATCATTCAGGCAGGAAAGGTGAAAAAGTTTGTGGATCATGTTGAGCGCATCACCTTCAGCGGAGATTTTGCGCGCAGGCAAAACCAGGAGGTTCTGTATATAACCGAACGCGCCGTGTTCAAGCTGGCAAGCGATGGCCTGGAACTGATCGAGGTGGCGCCGGGAATAGACATCGAAAAAGATATTATTCCTTATATGTCGTTCCATCCCCATATTGGCCCGGTCAAACCGATGCCTTCTGAAGTTTTCAAATGAGACTTAGCAGTTTTCGTTTATTTACTGACAGTCGTTATTTTTTCCTCGTCATTCCCGCCTTCGCGGGCGAAAGCCGGAATCCAGTGCGAATAGGTTGGGGTGAGCCTGCGAACCCCAACGCAGCAGCCAATGAGCCATTCCAATGTTGGGGTTCGTTTCACTCACCCCAACCTATACGGGCTGTCGATCTAACATGGCTTCGACGCTGTTGTTCGTGCCTTCGTAGGGGGCGGGTTTGAAACCCGCCCTTACATCTATCCTCTGTCTCGTCAGGTATCAGATGTCAGCGAAGTAATCGGGCCTACGCCGAAAATCGTCCCGAAGAAACACGGTGAGCATGAACAGGCGTTTGCTTTCCCTCTCCCCTTGTGGGAGAGGGTGCCCCGGCAGGGGCAGGTGAGGGGGAGGCAGAGGACTGATGACAGAGGACGGTAATGCTTGCGGCGGCGTAGCCGCCGGTAACTGACTGTCTTCTGTCTTCTGTCTCCTGATCCCTGATCCCTGAACCCTAAAACCTGTACTCCGCCCCGACTCCGCCGGTGAAGCCTTCGCGTTTCCCGGCGTAGCCCTTGATGTTGAAATCGATTGTCAAAGGTTTGCTTGCCGAGGGTTTGACGGTAAAGCCGAGTTCGAGAATGCCGGTGCCGCCTTTCAACTCCGGCGCGTCGATTTCGTAGCGCTGGCCGCCCACGTCGACCCGGGCCTTCGCCTTGC
>BNUC01000204.1 GCA_025997075.1 Betaproteobacteria bacterium
GCGTGTTTGGCCAGCGCCAGCGCCCAGAAGCGGTCGGCGTGGCCGTCGGGCGTGCGCTCGGCGGTAAAGCGGATGTTCCCGGCGGGCGTCACCTGTTTGGTTATCTGGCGCAGGTCGGCGCGGATTTTTGTGTTGTAGGGAATACGCAGTTTCCGGTCCTCCATCGCCCCGCGCACCGGATAGGCCAGCATCTCCTTGACGTTCGAGGTGAAGGTCACCCCCTCCACCCGGTATTCGCCGAACTTATCCTGCGCGTCATCGGTCCAGCCGATGCCCAGGCCGGTGGCGTCGATGCAAACGCGATCGCAGCGCGCAAACCATGGCCACAGGATTTTTTCCTGTTCACCCTTGCGCATTTTTTCCATCTCGATGACCGCGCGGGTGTAGAGCACGTCGCCCAACTGCTCCACGATCCAGAGCACCGTCAGGTCCTTCTTGCGGCCGATGTCCACACCGGCGTACAGGCGACCGCCCTGGGGGGTTTCCCACGGCTCAAGTTCGCCGTATTCCGCGCTGGCGATCAGGTCGTATTCCAGGAAAGCCGCGTCATCGTCGGCGGCGACGCACATGTATTCCTGCTGGAAGGATTCCTCGTCCGCCGCGCCCGCGCGCACGTGCGCAAAATACGCCGCCTCGTCCATCGCCTGGCGCGGATCGTCGGCCGGCAGCATCTGCTGGAGCTTGTAGAGGAAGCCCTGATCCAGCGCATCCTGAAGCGTCACGCGGTGCAGGCTGATGTTCTTCGGGTTGCCGCCTTCGCGCACCTCCCGGATGAGCTGGTTGAAAAAATTCTTGCTGCCGCGATGGGTGGAAATCACCTCCATGCTGCCGCCCCAGGTGATGCCGGGGTAGGCGATCGACCACAGCTTGCGCGGATCGGGGTGCAGCGCGAACTCGTCCAGGATGCGCCCGCCGCGCTTGCCCGCCTGCGCGTCCGGGTTGCTCGACATGCTGTAAATCCGCTTGCCGCTGGAAAACTCCAGCACGTGGGCGCTGATGTGCTTGTCCTTGTCCAGCACGATGTCGCCCAGATCGTTGGCGGCGCGGTTCATGATGCCCGCCCAGAGCTTGCAGTCCTCCAGGAACAGGCGGGACTGGATTTCGTCGCGCGAAGACACCCATTGATCGTGCCGCGCCCCGGCGGCGGCCGTGCGCTCCACGGCCGCATAAGCCGATGACCAGGACAGGCCGATCTGCCGCCCCTTTTCCATCAGCTTGAGCGTGGATTGGTCTTTTATCCACGCCGACTGGTAGGGTAAAAAAATCCCGTCCGGGTTGGCGGGGATGACTTTGGCGTTTCCTTTGGGTCGCTTCATGCCAGACACTCCAACGGCTCCGCCTGGCTATTGATAGCTTGAAAAGCAACTCTTTCGCGCTCCACTAATTCAGTGACTGAACGTTCGAGATATTTTTGATCTCGAATATCGCGCTCATCGGGCACACCGTTAAGTTTTGCCCAGGAAATTCTGCCGTTTATAAAGCGCAAGGCATCTTCTTCAGCCAATCTGGCGGCATGAAAAAATTTATAATCGGATACTGAAATTTCCATCATCCCGTCCGATGTCACTCAATTCCAAGCACTTGCCGGATCGCCTGGCGCGTCTCTTCAGAAACCCCGGATTTACTGGTAATAGCGGAAGCCCGGGCCGATTGTTCCGCCAGCAAGGCTTGCCGTATCCGCTCTTCGGCCTTGGCCTGAAACTCTTTGAGATTCACCGATGACCGGGTCAGCGTGGCGATGTTCCTGGCGGCCGCCGAGAGCATGCCGACGCGTTCGCCGGGGTCGAGTTCGGGATCATCGGCTTCCTGCAAACTGAGGATGGCCTCGAAAAGCTCCGTCTGCACCAGCGCGGTCAGCGCCTCGCTGCGCGCGTCCTGGCTATCGCCGGCCTGCTCGCGGATCAGGCGCGCCGCCTCGGTGCTCGCCTTGATCGCGTCCAGGCGACGGGAAAGTTTTTGCCCGTAGCGGCCGACGGCGCTGCGGCTGGGGAGTTCCCCCTGGGTGGCGGCCGACGGGAAAGCGCCGTGCAGGTCGGCGATCAGCTCGTCGAGCGTCATCCGGCCTTCACCCAGGCGGCGCTCGATATGCGCGCGTACTTCCGGCGGCATGCGGTCGATGCTGCTTTTGCGGCTCATGATCGCGCCTCACCAATACTTATCGGGCCGGGCGATGCCGGGTTCGCAATCGATTGTGTATTCAGCCACGTCGATCCCGTGGCGCGTCAGCTCGCAGCGCCAGGCGCCGCCGTCCGGAGGCAGGCGGATGGCAATCAGCATGCGCTCCTTCAAGTAGTCCAATTCGCGGCGCAGCTCCAGCAAGGTCGCGTCCGGAAACTCGGCGCGCGAGACGGTCAGCACCTGGTTGTCCAGGGCGCCCATCGGCCGCGCGTTGTTGAGCGTGAGCAAAATTATCCAGCGCATGAACTCGCGGCGGAACTTGGCGATGTCAGTCATTTCGTGCTCCTTGCAAACCTTGTCTGAGAACGGCGTTCTCCACGCGCGTGGCCAGGCTGTCGAGCTTGGCCTCGATCACCGACTGCCCGCGCACGTAGTCTTCCCGCCGCACGTATTGCAGCGGCAGTTCGGCTTTGAGTTCGAGCAGCGCGCGCTCCAGGCGGGTCCATTCGCTGGCCGCGCCGCGCTGGCCTTCCTCGATCGCTTGCAGGCGGTGATTGAGCATGTCCTGACCGCCGGCGCGCGCTTTGTCGATTTCGGTAAAACGCTGGTCCAGGCTTTTCTCGTGCAGCGAGTAGAGCAGCTTCATCGCGCCGGCAAACATCCCGACCAGCGAGATGACGACGGAAATAAACTGCCAGAAACTTAATTCAACCATCATGGGGCCTCCGCTTCTTCGGTGGTTCCGGCTTGCTCTAACGCCTTTTTTTGCAGTGATTTTTTCGCGCCCCAGACCAACAGGTAGCCGATGAGATACAGCGCCGGAAGCGCGATCCACCCCACCCAGACCATCGCCACGACAAAAATAATGCGGATGAATAATTTGACGTTATCATGAAAGGTCAGCCATCGGCTTCTTGCCACGAGCCTATCCGACGGCTTTACACTCATCATCACCCCGGCCAATAGCCACAACGACAGAACATAGAACCAGGTGAAAAAGAGAAACACATTGGCTGCGTTCTCGTTACCGTAAATTACGCCCCAGACAAACAACGCAGCGAAAATTGCGTCAACGGCCACGCTGGAAAGGAAAGGCTTGAGCTTATTCATGGGGTAGCTCCTTCATGCCATAACCTGAGCGCGTCGATGCGGGCGCGGCAGGCGTCGTGTTGGTCGCGGGCCTCTCTGGCCCAGAGGGAAATATCCGTGTCGGTAGTCAAGGCGTCCTCCGTAGGGCGGAAAAGCGTAGCGCCTTCCGCCGTATGGATTGGATTCGAGACAGAACGACTATCAGGGATCAGATGCCAGGTATCAGGTATCAAAACCGATCGGCGGGTTTTGGGGTTGATACCTGATTCCTGATCCCTGATCCCTGAATCAGCGGCAGCGGTTCGATCGGCATGAGCAGGCTCGCCGGCGGTCGGGGGCAAACGTAAACCGGCCCCGGCGGGCAGGCGGGGGGCGTCGTTGAGCAGGCGCACAACAGCGGCATCCAGACAAGGGCGACCCAGTGTATTTTTGCGTATCGCATCATCTTTCTCCTTTGCGATTTTTCGCTGGAGCGCTTCGGCTTCCAGCAGACGGGCGGCCAGAGCCGTGCCCCGCCTCTCCAGCGTGAGGGTGTTCTCCAGGGCTTGTGAGAGCGCTTCCGCCTGTTGCTGCGCGGTCTGCGCGTTGGATTTTTCCAGGGCGGCGAACCGCGCCTCCCAGCGCCAGTCGTTGATCGCCCAGGACAAGCCCGCTCCTGCCGAAAACGCGAGGACGAGAAGAAATATGCCGGCATAATTCCAAATCAGATCGCCGATCCAGCCAGTGAGTTTTTCAAACATGGCGCGCCCAGCCAGATGACAGATGCCAGGTATCAGGTATCAAAACCGATCGGCTGGTTTTGGGGTTGATACCTGATTCCTGATTCCTGATGCCTGAAATGCAAAGCCGGTATTCGCGCTGCCGCTGGTTCTCCAGACCCTTCAAGGGCTTCAACGCGCCGGGCGGGCACACCCATTTTCCGGCGGCATTTTTAATCTTGGGTTTGGAACAGAATTTGGAAAAATCCAGGATCGTCTTGCAGGCCGCCTCATAATCACCCACGCGGAATTTCGCCGGGATGCTGGATTGGCAGACGGCGGACGGCCCGACGTTGTAAGCCAGCGAAACAATCGCGTCATACTCGTATTGCGTGAGCAGCACATCGCCCATGCAGGCTTTGAGCGCGCCCTCCTTCATCGCGATGTCGCGCGCGGCCAGGACCAACGCGGCGGGCGGGGTGATCGTGTCGCCCATCCGCACGGGCGATCCATCGGCCTTGACCGTGCTGCCGAAACCATAGGTCGGCTTGTCGCCGGGAACGGGGCGGATGGCTTGATTCGTGTAGCTCTCGTCGGCAGCGATATAGACCAGCCCGGCAGCGGACAGCGCGAGACCGGCGACGAGGGCGCGCGCGGTGTTATTCATCGCCCGCCTTTTTCCCCTCGCCCTCCGGGAGAGGGGTAGGGGTGAGGGGAAGCGGCTGAAA
>BNUC01000205.1 GCA_025997075.1 Betaproteobacteria bacterium
GCGTTTGCTTTCCCTCGCCCGCTTGCGGGAGAGGGTGCCCCGGCAGGGGCGGGTGAGGGGGGGGTTGGACATGTTCCAGAGTCGTTTCGTGCTGAATTGCCGCTCCCCTCATCCGGCCTTCGGCCACCTTCTCCCCGCACGCGGGGCGAAGGGATTGACTGCAGTGCTCCGCAGGAAATATTGTCCATCATTTCAACAACATTCATCGTAAAACTAACTCCGGTTGACCGACAGGCCTGAAGGCCTGTCGCTAATTTCTTGCTATCGTGCCCAAGCGCTTCAAATAGTCAGAGAAATCAGCTCCCACTTCCGAATGGCGCCGGCCGAATTCGACGGTCGCCTGCAAATAGCCGAGCTTGGAACCGCAATCGTAGCGAGTGCCACGATAACGGTACGCCAGCACCTGCTCCTCACGCAACATCGACGCGATTCCGTCGGTCAACTGAATTTCTCCGCCCGAACCGGCCGCCACGTTTTCCAGGTGGTGAAAAATACGCGGGGTCAGGATGTATCGCCCGACCACGCCCAAGGTCGACGGCGCCTCCTCGGGCTTCGGTTTTTCCACGATGGCCTCGATGCGCTCAAGAAGCTCATCCACCGGCGAGGCCTTGACGATGCCATAGCTCCCCGTCTCCGAGCGCGGCACGTCGAGCACGCCGATGACGGAGCAGCGATAGTAATCAAACACGTCCGCCATCTGTTTCATCACCGGCGGTTGACCGTCGAGCAAATCATCGGCCAGCAGCACGGCAAACGGCTCGTCGCCAATCACCGGTTTGGCGCACAGAATCGCATGGCCCAGCCCCAGCGCCTCCGGTTGGCGGATATAGATGCAGTTGATGTGCCTGGGCAACATGTTTCGCACGAACCCCAGCATCTCCGTTTTGTTGCGCAAAGCCAGTTCGCTTTCAAGCTCATACGCCTTGTCGAAGTGGTCCTCGATGGCCCGCTTGGTACGCCCGGTGACGAAGATCATGTCGGTCACCCCCGCCGCCGCGGCTTCTTCGACGGCATACTGGATCAGAGGCTTGTCGACGATCGGCATCATCTCCTTCGGACTGGCCTTGGTCGCCGGAAGAAAACGGGTGCCCAGCCCCGCCACGGGGAATACGGCTTTACGGATTTTTTTCATTTCTCGCCTCCTTCTGGTTTAACGTCAAATCGCATGAATATGTTCGAAGCATGAGCGGTGCCTGTTTTCCCTCTCCATCATCCACGACCTTCCTCCCATGTAGGGCGGAAAAGCGAAGCGCCTTCCGCCGGATGGACTCTCTTAATAAACCACAACAGCCATGCCGGATTATCGTCGTCACAACACCCTGGCGGAACTTGCTTTTTCACGGTCAATCTGCTTTCCTGCATCAACATAGACATTTACATTCGGCGGAAGGCACTTCGTTTTTCCGCCCTACGCGGTCCTGTGACACTCAACCTGTTAAAGCCTCTGCCTTCGACGATGTAACGAATCGCTTCCTCCTGGCCGTCACGGAAAATAGCGCCAGCATGGCCTGAGCCGATTCTCAGCAACTCCAGGGCATGTTTAGGATCATAAATCATCAAGATTCCCGAGATCCTGTCGCCAGTAGTTGCAACAATCCGGCTTCATCAATCACTCTCACGCCCAGTTCCCGTGCCTTGTCGAGCTTCGAGCCGGCTTCCTCGCCAGCGACGACGTAATCGGTTTTTTTGGAAACGGAGCCGCTGGCTTTGCCGCCTGCGGCTTCAATCAGGGCTTTGGCTTCGTCGCGTTTCAGGGTAGGCAGGGTACCGGTGATGACGAAGACTTTGCCGGAGAGCGCGCCCGGCGGGGCGTCTACCTGTCCTTCGCCTTCTGCCCAATGTACGCCCGCTTCCATCAGGCGGGCGATGACTTCGCGGTTGTGCGCTTCAGCGAAAAAGTCACGAATGGATTCGGCAACAATCGGTCCGACATCGGGGACTTTCAGCAGCGCCTCGGCGTCAGCATTCCGCAAGGCGTCGAGTTTGCCGAAATAGCGCGCCAAATCCTTGGCGGTGGTCTCTCCCACGTTGCGAATGCCCAAGGCAAAAATAAACCGGGCCAGCGTGCTGTCTTTGCTCCTGGCGATGGCGGCGACGCGGTTGTCGGCGGATTTTTCGCCCATGCGTTCCAGCGCCGCCAATCCAGGCATGGTCAGGGTGTAAATATCGGCAGGTGTTTTGACCAGACCGCTATCGACCAGTTGTTCGACCAGTTTGTCGCCCAAGCCTTCAATATCCATCGCCCGACGGCTGGCGAAGTGGATGAGCGCGCCTTTGACCTGCGCCGGACAGACCAGGCCGCCCGCGCAGCGCACAATCGCGCCGCCTTCTTCGCGCACCACATGCGAGCCACATTCCGGACAAATTTTGGGCAGTTCAAAAATCTCCGTTCCCTCCGGTCGCGCTTCCAGCACCACGCGCGCCACTTCGGGAATCACATCGCCGGCGCGGCGCACGATGACGGTATCACCGACGCGCACATCCTTGCGCCGCACCTCGTCCTCGTTGTGCAGCGTGGCGTTGGTGACGGTGACACCGCCGACGAAAACCGGCTGCAAGCGGGCGACGGGCGTAATCGCGCCGGTGCGCCCGACCTGCACTTCGATGGCTTCGACCTTGGTCTGCGCCTCTTCCGCAGGATATTTGTGCGCTACCGCCCAACGCGGCTCGCGTGAGCGAAAACCCAGACGGCGCTGGAGTTCCAGACTATTGACCTTGTACACCACGCCGTCGATGTCAAACGGCAGTTGCGGACGCAGCGCGCCCATGCGCTCGTGAAACGCCGCCAGCGCCGCCGCACCATGCGCGACCGCCCGATGTTCGCAGACGGGAAAGCCGAACGCCGCCAGCGCCGCCAGCAATTCGCCATGCGTGGCGGGCAATGTCCAGCCTTCAATCGCGCCGACGCCGTAAGCGAAAAAGCGCAGCGGACGGCTTTTGGCAATCGCCGGGTCAAGCTGGCGGATGCTGCCCGCCGCGCCGTTGCGCGGATTCACCAGCGGCTTTTCGCCACGGGCAAGCGCCTTTTCGTTGTATCGCGCCAAATCGTCCCGCCGCATATAGGCTTCGCCGCGCACTTCAAGCAGGGGCGGAATCTGCTCCGGCGCACCCTGCAAGCGCAGGGGAATGTCGTGCACGGTTTTGAGATTTTGCGTCACGTCCTCGCCGGTCACGCCATCACCCCGCGTCGCGCCCTGCACCAGCACGCCCTGCTCGTAACGCAGGCTCACCGCCAAGCCGTCGAATTTCAGTTCCGCGAGGTATTCGACCTCATTGGCCAACGATACGGCGGCATCGGGCAATTCCAGTTCCTTGCGGACCCGCGCATCGAAATTATCCGCGCCGCTGGCTTCGGTATCCGTTTCGGTCTGGATGGAGAGCATGGGCACGGCGTGAGTGACCTGGACGAAGGCATCCAGAGCTCGCCCGCCGACACGATGGGTCGGGGAATCGGGGGATTGCAATTCAGGATGTTCACGTTCCAGCGCCTGCAATTCGTGGAACAGGGCGTCGTATCCGGCGTCGGAAACAGCAGGCGCGTCCTGCTCGTAATAGGCGCGGTTGTGGGCTTCGAGGTCGCGGCGTAGCGTGACGACGCGCTGGCTGATTGTGTCCGGGACGTTCATTTTTATTTTTTAATCATCATCTTCATCAAGTCTACCTGGCGCCAGGAAAAGACCAATAAAACCCACGCCACAAGTGACTAAACCAATGAATAAAACCGGAATCACAGTTCTGCTGCCATATCCCATGTCATGTAACCGTCTTATCAATACAGAAAGCGCCGGAACGCTGGATGCCAGCAAAAACAGCCATGTCAGGATTTCACCAAACTTTCCCAGCTTTTCTTGCGCTGCCATCAATAAAAAGAACAAGAAAAAAGTTGTGACGAAGAACATGGCAAATTCTGTACGCCGTGCACGTCCTGAAAAATCAGCAAAGTTTGCATAAGCCCTGAAACACCATTCCATAGGACAATCCCCGTGACGGAAAAGCGCATAGCAAGCGTAGCCCAAGCTTGGGTAAACGAAGCACAACCCGACAAACGTAAATAAGCGGCGCGAACGCGCCGGAAGATACGATCGTCGGGATGCACCGCTTCGCGGCTTTCCCAACCTACATGCCACATGCTCAGGCCGCCTAGTTAAACAGGCGTAGCGCCAGACTGCCGCCTGCGGGCAAGCCCGCCGCTTCCATCGCGGCTTGCGGCTTGGTGACGAATTCCTGGCGGATGCGGGCATACTGCGCATCGACAAGCGGCTGACGGTTGTCGTCGACCAGCACGCCACGCAGCACGTCGGCGAAACGCCGCGCCCGCTCGACCATCTGATTGAACACGCGCTCGCCGTGCGCCACGCAGGGCACGTCGAACAGGAAGGTCAGGCCATGCGTGCTCATGGTGCGCATCGTCTCGGCCGAAAAACTCCACCCTTCCTGGTTCTGTAACACATAGAGCACATTGCCGTCGTCATCGCGGCGCACGAAATGTCCGTTTTCGTCGATCGTCATGCCGTCCGCCTCGGCCAGGGAGCGCAGCTTGGTGCCGGCAAACACCCGTCCCTTGCTGAACAAATTTATGCCG
>BNUC01000206.1 GCA_025997075.1 Betaproteobacteria bacterium
CTGGAGTCAAAAGTACGGGGAGCCATGAAGAAATTGCAACTTCAACCCAAACGGGTTATGGCTTATTTCAAACACCCAAAAATTCAATATGCCGCTTAATGAATCTATTGAATTGCCGGGTTAATACAACGTTCTGGACCTGGACATCGGCGCCATCGATTATCGGCAACGCGCGATGATGAACCCGCCGCGGGAAATAGAGAACACCCGAGCCGTTGATCAGCCGAAACAATCAACTCCATCGAAACCGCCAGAACCATCGGAACCGGATAGCTCCTCCAGCCTCCCGAAACAGGATGGGGAAGATGATCTGCCACCCAGCAAAAACCCTGTGGCGGATAATAATGCCATGACAATAACGCCGGCTGTTCCAAGGGCTATGACAGATTCGTCCCCGAAGCAAAACGACGAGACCGTCAAACTGCAAGAGCACATCGTCTCCCCTGCCGACAGTACAGAACGATTACAGGCCATTCAGCACCTGGTGGCCGGGCACACGGGCGAAGCCGTACCGGATTTTGTGGACAACGTGTTGCGCGCCATTCCCATTCAGGCGGGCGGACTCTTTCCGATCACCGATGTGTGGTATATCGAACCGGGTCTTGATACGCTGGAACGTCTGCGCCTCCATATCGCGCAGTTCGCCCGAGAAATCGCCGGGGAAGCACAACTCGCGGACAGTATCGAAGCAGTCGACACAGGCATTGGTTTTATCTGTACGGCTGCGCCACAAGCCAGTCTGCCGAATTTCGGTCATGCGATAGCGGCCTTGTTGTATGCCCTGAGTCATGATGATGACGTTTCGGGGGATTTTCAACTGATTCATGAGCTTGGCCCTTTGCTGCGAGGCCGTTTCGATCAAGCCTCCGGGGAAGCCCCCCGTTTGAGTGACGATGGCCTGGTCAAGCTCTTTCGTCTGCTTCGGCTCGCCCGCCGGTTGCTGGAATTGGAGAGCGGTTCGGACGAATCCGGACACTGACAACGGGAGGCGAACATGTCACCCCATCCCTTGAATCAGGCTGTCGTGGCACAGGCTTTGCACGATCTGCGCAATGGCCAGTTACGGCGGTGTCAGGCCATGGGGTTCGGCGAACACGATCTGGAAGTCCTCAAACAGCCGGCGCTGGTCGCGCTGCTGGTCAATGCACGTGTACCCTGGTGTTCGGTGAAGGTGAATCGGGACATTCTCCACCGCCTGGTCAACCAGATGCACGATATCGAGCAGGAAATCAGCACGGTGGATCGGATGTTGCGTCTGGGGGCGAGCACGGAGATGATCAGCAAATACTATGGTCTGACGCACCAGGAAGTCGCGCTACGCCGGAATATCCTCGGCCTGCCGAAGCGCAAGGGCCGTCATCCCATCCTCAGCGAGGCGCAAGAGGTCGAGTTGTGGCGAAGCTGGAAATTCGCCGTGACCGGGCGCGGTATCGCCCTGGATGACGAAATGGCCCTGCTGAACCTGAGCGCTGACCTGGCCGAATCGATGTCCCTGCCGATGTCCGTCATCTGGGCGGGCTTGCAGAACTGGATCGCTCAGGGGCTCATCGGGTCATGAGCCGGTCACCGTCGGCGGGTTCTCTCCCGGAATTGTTCGACGACACGCTGCGCCATCTGGAATCCGCTTCACCCAAAGATTCGCCGCAGGATGGTTTTCTGTTCAGCGGCAATCGTCATGAAAGCGTGCCGCGAACACTGTTTTTTGACCGCCGCCTGACGCCGCTGGAACGCAATGCCTGGCAAGTCATCAAGCTACAGTTGAGCCAGGATGTCCTGACGGCGTTGTCGACCTATGAGCAATTGCGCCCGTTTTTGGCCTCCATGCCCTGCGGGGCCAAAGCCTCTCATGAAACCGTCGCCCGCGCGCTGACAATGTTGCGTCTGACGCGCTGGCTCAGTCTGGTGCGCCGGAGGCGAAACCCCAAAACAGGACGCATCCAGGGTAATCTTTATGTGCTTCATGACGAACCGCTGACCCCGTTCGAGGCCATGCAGCTCGACCCCGAGTATCTCGGTCTGCTCAGTCAGGCGCTGACACATGCCAGTCAGTCCATCCGGCGCGTGGGTTGTCAGGTCTTGCGGGAATTGGGGGAAGACCCCTTGCTTGCCGGACGCATCTTACCGAGCCGCTTGCAGGTTCTGACGCAACGCCTGATTCAGGGCGGTTCGATTCCGGAGACTTATCCACAGGCCGAGGCGATTCACGATTCCGAAGAAGGCGCAAAAACCCTTCTTCGGAATGACGAAGGCCCTTCTTCGGAATCCGAAGCAGGCGTGAAACCCGCGCCGGAGACCTTTCTTCGGAATCCGAAGCAGGACAGTACAGTAGATGGACGACAAAGCAATCGCACCATCAGAACCCGCCAGTCAAGAAGTCGCCCAAGCGCATTTGACGCGAATACGCGCCATTCTCCCAGGCACAATACCTCCACGGCCTTCCATAGCCCTATACCCTGGGTATAGTTGAACACGAAGCCTTCCGCTGCGACGCGCCTGTCCTCTGGACACGAGCCGACAGGAACCTGGAATTATGCGTAAACTATGCGTATAATGTGCTTGTGAATTCTCCTTTCGGAAGTAACATCATGAGTTCCACTGCCTTTGCCGACGTGCTCGAATCGGTACGCGAAGCCGGCACGTCACGCTTTTCCGCTACCCATATTGCCAATGCGCTGAACCTGCAATACCAGGAACTGGCGACGCTGGCGGGCGTGCATCGCAACACCTTGCGCACCCACCCCGAATCTCCCAGGCTCCAGGTCGCGCTACGAGACCTGATGCGGGTGTTGTCGGCGGCGGCTGCCGTGCAACCCGACACCGAGCGCGCGTTCTTCATGATCAAGAATGAGCCGATCCCCGCGTTCCGTCACAAAACCCTCATGCAGTTGCTTCAGGAAGGACGCGCCGAAGATGCCATCGACTATCTGGAGTCGATCAGCGCCGGGTTCGCCGGATGATCCTTCACGATCTGTCTCCTGGCGCCACGCTGTTCCGCGCGCATACTCCGCGGTGGGCCAGCCAGCCCTTGAGCGGCGCGGGCGCGGCGCTCAAGGGCGGACGCTTCAACCGTGAAGGCACGGAAGCCTTGTATCTGTCTCTGGACGAGATGACGGCTTTGCGCGAATACCAGCAGACTTCCTCCTTCCTGCCCCCTTGCACGATATGCTCGTACACCGTCACGTTGCGCCATCTGGTCGATCTGCGACAGCTCCGGCAGGGCGAACCCTGGGACGAACTGTGGCACGATTGGCGCGAGGACTGGCGTCACCTGAAATTCGACCTGCACATCGAACCACCGACCTGGGTGCTTGCCGATATGGTGCTGGCCCATGGCTACACCGGCATCCTTTTCCCCAGCCAGGTGAACGACGGCGGCACCAACGTCGTGGTGTATGTGGATCAGCTCAAGAATGGCAACACGGTCGAGGTCAATGATCCTGACGGGCGATTGCTTCGGCCCGTTCTCCACGGCTCGATACCTCCCTAGCTCTCCATAACCCTATACCCTGGGTATAACGGAACACGAAGCCTTCCCCCGATTCTGTTGCGAATCGAAAAATGTATCATGTTTGATGCAATCCATCATACGCCATTGGACTAAACTACAAGCACGTCGTTCACAGGCAGTTTTACTGTCCGCTCTGTCGCCCTTGACGGACAGAACGGCGCATCCGGCAGATTCCTCCTGCCGTCGCAGTTTGTCCCACTTGAGGGCCAGGATCATGAAAACCATGACTTCCTTAAAAACTTTGTCCGCCTTGGCGATTGTTTCCGCCCTGGCGATGTCCGGCGTAGCTTCCGCAGCGACCGGCGAGGTGACGTTCCAGAATCTGAACACTTCAACGGCGGCAACGTATTCCACTGTCGGTACCATGGAAGCCGCCACCTATGCCAACGCCCAGCCCAAGCCAGATACATCTGTGCCACATGGCGCTTCAGACTCTTACACCGTGATAAATCCCGCTTCAACTCTGTCGAATCCGATTCACGTCCGGTACAAGATTGGCAGCAAGCAGTGTGTTTTCCATTCCAGCTTCTCGGGCACGCCAAACGCAAGCGGCCAAATCATTCCCAACTGGACGAAGACCTATGACGCGAGCGGTGGCGCGATTTGCACAGTCACCATCACGTATACCGCCCCCTTTTCATCATTTGATTGGAAGGTGACGTTCACCATGAAGTAAACCTGCTGGCATCTGGCCCGGTGACAGCGGGCCGGATGCCGAATACTGATTATTTCCAGACATAAGCCTTGAAGTTTCCTGAATGGATGCCGTTAAAAGAATAGATAGATAATTTTCGAGGGACACCATGCTTACCATCAATCCGGTTGTTACAAATACGTGGGGCGGCGTGTCGTCTCTCGCGGGGGCGGCGGTGGTCAGCGCGGTGGAAGGCAGCGGCAAGACGGACGCAGTCGCCACGGGCAACACCCCTTAAATTTCGACGCTCGCCCGCCAGTTGAGCGAAGCGGCGGCGCGTGCAACGGCGCGCGACGCCGGCAAGACGCGATCACAACTGGCGGCGCTGGAGAAAGCCCTGAGAAATGAGTTTGTCGGCCTCAACAATGCCG
>BNUC01000207.1 GCA_025997075.1 Betaproteobacteria bacterium
AATGCAGGTCAATTCCGCTATATTTCATCTTTGCCTCCTGTCGGTTAAAGCTTGTTTGCAAACTCACTTTAACCCTTCCGCCTCTCGGCGGCGGGAGGCAGGCTAGATGATTTTCAGACCACGGTTTCATACAAAGATTATATGAAACGGTTGAATAATTATGAAACGAAAATACTTGTTATATATCAATCGAAGCGCCATTGGCACGCATGGGGTCATAGTGATTTATACTATTCGCCAGTTCGACCCTCGACTGTTTGACGACTTTGCGCTGCTTACATTGGCGTCGCTGAACGAACAGGGTGGAGAGCAAGTATGTCCATCTCGCGCGTAATTTTTTGACGGGGAGCACTCTGACAATTATGGGAATCGGCGACACTGACGGCGCTTCCGCAGCGCCGGCAAAAGAAAAGGCGAAGGTCTTTTTTACCAGGGACTTGAGTCCTGAAGGGCTGACCAGGCTCTACGCCCGGATAAACCGGAGCTTGACCGGGAAAATCGCCATCAAGCTGCACACCGGCGAACCCAACGGACCCTACATTATCCCCAGTGAATGGGTCAAGGCGTTCATGCCCGGCGTGCCCAACAGCACGATTGTCGAAAGCAACGTGCTCTATGAAGGTCCCAGATATACCACGGAAGGACACCGGGAGGTTCTGAAGACGAACGGCTGGACGTTCAGTCCGGTGGATATCCTGGATGCCGATGGCGACGTGAACCTGCCCATCGCTGGTGGCAAATGGCTCAAGGAATTGTCCGTGGGGAAGCACATCCTCAACTACGACTCCATGCTTGTTCTCACGCATTTCAAGGGCCACCCGATGGGAGGATTCGGTGGTTCGCTGAAAAATATCGCCATCGGCTGCGGTTCCGGCAAGTCAGGCAAGAAGCAACTGCATCAGGAAGGCGACAATCCCTGGGCGGAGGGGCCTAACTTCATGGAACGTATCGTCGAAGGCGGAAAAGCGATTACTGACCACTTCGGCCCGCGCATCGCCTATATCAATGTACTCCGGGCAATGTCCGTGGACTGCGACTGCATGGGGACAAAAGCCGCCGCTCCCACGACGCCTGATGTGGGCATATTGGCTTCAACGGACATCCTCGCCGTCGACCAGGCCTCGGTCGACATGATCTACGCGTTGCCGCCTGAGCAACGGCGCGATATGGTTGAACGTATCGAGAGCCGTAGCGGTCTGCGCCAGCTTACCTACATGAAGGAATTGGGTTTGGGTAACGATCAATACGAATTGATCACACTGTAAACGAAGATCACCCGGTCACTTTGAGAAAGTGATCGAGGATGTGCAGGTGATCCTCGAACAACCGCGATTCCATTGCAGCCAGTTCGGCAACCGGAATCCAGCGGGCTTCGGCGGCATCGTCCGCGCCCGCGACATCGGGCAGGGCGTTCAGGCTTAAATCGAACCAGTGCGCGTGGGTGATGACGCGTCCGCGCTGGCTGCGCTCCGGGTGATCGAAAACGGCAACGCCGCGCAGGGCGTGTTCGAGTTCGGCATGGGTTATGTTCAGTCCGGTCTCTTCTTTCAGTTCGCGGATTGCGCCTTGCCACAACCGTTCACGACCTTCGAGAAAACCGCCCGGCAACGCCCACAAACCGGCCCCCGGCGTGTTGCCCCGGCGCACCAGCAGCACGTGCGCCGCGACGGTGACGATGGCGTCCAGGGTGACGAAAGGACCACTGCCCCATTTCTTTTTGTAGTCGTCGATGGCCCGATGTTCGGCCTGCATGGCGGTGAAAGCGGGCAGCGCTGACCATGCGGCAAGAAACCGGACAACCCCCTGCGGGACGAGTTTTTGCAAGGATGCCTGCTCCGCCACATTTTGTGCATCGAAATAAATCCGGCGGATGGGGGTGGCGTCGAAATCTCCCTGACGTTCCAGGGCGACGAAAGTCCAATGCGGGAAAAGGTCAAGGTAATAACTGGATTCGTCCTTGTGGTGGCCCGCGAGCGCGACACGCCGGGTGGCAAGTCCCTTTTTTTTTGTTTCCTGCTGCACGCTTTCTTCCACTGCCGCGGCCCAGCGTCGATCATTGTAATAGTTACGGATGGGGATGAAGCTCACCCGTTGGGCATCGTTCCCGTCAAGGCTGGCCGTAATCATTGCGGCCCGTTCTTCCCAGGTGAAAGGGTTTCTGGCCGTTCTTGCCTGGTGAGCGGAACCAAGCACGATCAGCACGCGTCCGGCTTGCGCCAGTGCAGCCTGTAACAGCCCCGCGTGACCGTTATGGAAAGGTTGAAAGCGGCCGATCAGGACGATGGCGTCGAAGGGTTTATTGGACATGAGCATTCCTTTTATTCGTATTTTGCCGCAATCGGCATTTGCCTTCCGTTCCCGAAGGCGCGGGGGCGCAGCCGCAGGATGGGCGGCACCTGACGGCGCTTGTATTCGTTCTTCCAGATCAATCGCCGGATTCGGGCGATGAGCGCCTGACCTTCCGGCGTGGCGGTCAGACGCGCGTAATCGGCCTGGACGCTTTCCCGTTCCTCGGATCTCAGGCGTTCGCCCTCGATCAGGATTTTCAGGATTGTATCCAGCACGGGATAAGGCGGCAGGCTGTCGGTGTCTTTCTGGTCGGGCGCGAGTTCGGCGGAAGGCGGTTTGTCGATGATGGAATCGGGGATGATCTCGCGTCCGGCGGCTTCGTTCAGGTGGCGGGAGAGGGCGAAGACTTCTGTTTTGTAGAGATCGCCGATCAGCCCCAGGCCGCCGTTGGTATCGCCGTAAAGCGTGCAGTAGCCGACGGAAATTTCGCTCTTGTTGCCGGTGGTCGGCAACAGCGCGCCGAACTGGTTGGAATACGCCATCAATATCGTTCCGCGCACACGGGCTTGCAGGTTTTCGAGCGCCACGCCTTTGAGCGGTTCGCCAAAGGCGGTGTCGAACCCGTGTTCGCAGGCGGTGACCAGATTGCGGATCGGGTGTTCGTAAAGCGGGATGCCGAGGTTGTGACAGAGCGCGGCGGAATCGTCGACGCTCCCGGGGCTGGAGAAGCGGGAGGACATGGTGACGGCGACGACCTTATCCGGCCCCAGGGCTTCGACGGCGAGAGCAAGCGTCAGGGCGCTGTCGATACCGCCCGAGGAGCCGACCAGCGCTTTCTTGAAGCCACAGCGGCGAGCGTAGTCGGAGAGACCGAGCACGATCTGGCGGCGGTAAAAAGCGACTGAGGGCAAGCCGTTGGTGGGAACACTTGCCAAAAGATGTCCATCGCCGCCTGTAAAGCCGCCATCCACGAAGTCGAGCGTGACGACGGCGGCGGCAAAGCGTTCCGCCTCAAAGACGACGCCAGCTTGCGGCATGACGGCGAAGGATGCGCCGTCGAACACCAGTTGATCGTGTCCTCCGACCTGATTAACGTAGATGAACGGCACGCCGTAATGACGGCTCGCGGCCTTGATCAGCGTATGGCGTTCTTCGCGTTTGCCGATGTTCGAAGGGCTGGCGTTGATCGTGATGATGAGATCGGGCTTTTCTGCCGCCAGCCGGGTGAGCGGATTGATCGCGTAATCCTTGCCTGCGTCGTTCCAGGCGTCTTCGCAGACGAGCAGGCCGATGCGCGTGCCGTCGACGTCCAGAATCGCTGCCGCTTCCGGCCCCGGCTCGAAATAGCGCCGCTCGTCGAACACGTTATAGGTCGGCAAAAGCTGCTTGGCGTAAGCGAGGACGATTTCCCCGTCGAGCAGGACGAGGGCGCTGTTTTCCAGCGCCTTGCCCGGCCCCTGTCGGCGCGTGGGCGCGCCCGCGATCCAGTAGAGACCGGGCGTGCCGCGGCTGGCTTCGCGCAAATCGGCCAGCGATGCCTGCACGCGGTCGATAAAATCCGGCTCGTCGAGCAGGTCGCCGGGCGGGTAGCCGGTGAGCGAGAGTTCCGAAAACACCACCACCCGCGCCCCAAGCGCGGCCGCCTGCCGGGCGGCTTCGGTCATCAGGGCAATGTTGCCCGACATGTCGCCGATGGTGAGGTTGAGTTGGGCGAGGCTGAGTTTAAGTAAGTTCATCGTAAAACTAACTCCGGTTGAAACCCCGCCCGTAAGAAAGGTGGGAGCCATACCCCTTTCTTACGGCCGGGGTTTCGGTGTAGTGGTCAAGAAATATCGGACAGATGGATAGGTTGTTTTCCTGCCGAAAGTGATTCATAGACGTTGGGCGGCAGGTAACCCAAAGTCGAGTGCAAGCGGGAGCTGTTGTAGAAGCCGACGATGTAATCCGTAATGTCCCGAGAGGCTTCCGCCGGATTGGCATAGTCACGCTGCCAGACCCGCTCCCTCTTGAGATTCAGGAAGAAACGCTCCATCACGGCATTGTCCCAACAGTTTCCTTTGCGGCTCATGCTGGCTTGTAATCCATGTCGCGCCAGCAAGGCGCGATGAAGCGCACTGGCATACTGGCTTTCACGATCAGAATGCACAATCATCTTCTTCGGGGGCTGGCGTTGCGCGATGGACATCTGCAAAGCCGAACACACCAACTCAGCTTCCATGTTGGGCGCCATCGCCCAGCCCACGATCTTGCGTGAGTACAAGTCCATCACGGCCG
>BNUC01000208.1 GCA_025997075.1 Betaproteobacteria bacterium
CCACGCCTGGAATGAAAAATCTCGTCGGCAAATCATGCACCATGACCGCCTGCCTTCTATCTCGGAAGCTTGGGCTTGGCTTACCCAGGCTCGTATCCTTTTGCGCAGATTGTTCGTGTTTTGAAAACGCCCTTTCAACACAAGACATTTTTATCGCCTTCCTCCTCCCTGGAAAACGCTGAAGAAATGAGCGGGCGGGATGAAACTCAAGGAGATAGGCGATGCGCTCCCACCGCGCAACGACAAGGCAATCGGCCAATAATCGGACTTCCGATTACAAAAACACCAGTCTGGTCAGGGAAGAAATAAGGGAGGTTGCTATAATCCTGCTTCTGGTCAACTCAACGGAATCGCAACTCCCATGCCTACGTTTCGTCGGTTTTTCCTGATTCTGCTATTTTTTCCTCTGCTGGCGCACGCCCAGCAAATACCGGCGCCTCCGGCGCTGGCGGCCAAAGCCTGGCTACTCTTGGAATGGCCTTCCGGTCAGGAGTTGGCCGCACAGGCCGCCGACGAACGCATCGAACCGGCTTCGCTGACCAAATTGATGACCGCCTATCTGACGTTCGCTGCCCTCAAGCAGGGCACGATCAAGCTGGACCAGGCCGTGCCGGTATCAGAAGAAGCCTGGCGCACGCCGGGTTCGCGAATGTTCATCAAGGTTAACACCCAGGTGCCGGTGGAAGATCTGATCAAGGGCATGATCGTACAATCCGGCAATGATGCCTGCGTGGCTTTGGCCGAGGTGATCGCCGGCAGTGAGGGCAATTTCGCGCAGACGATGAACCGTGAAGCACAGCGCCTGGGCTTGAAGAACACCAGCTTTCGCAACGCTTCGGGCATACCCGATCCACAGCACTACACGACGGCGCGCGATCTGGCCACTCTGACCAGTGCCTTGATCCGTGACTTCCCGGACGAGTACGCCAAGTACTATTCGATCAAGGAGTTCCGTTACAACAAGATCACCCAGCCCAACCGCAACCGCCTGCTCAAGCTCGACCCGACCGTGGACGGGGTCAAGACTGGTCATACCGATGCGGCCGGGTATTGTCTGATTTCCTCGTCCAAGCGCGGCGAACGCCGCCTGCTTTCCGTTGTGCTTGGCGCCGTTTCGGATGCCGTGCGCACGCGGGAATCGCTCAAACTGCTCAACCATGGCTTCCAGTCCTACGACGCCATGCGCCTGTATGCCAAGGATCAGACGGTGTCGGAACTGAAGGTGTGGAAAGGAGCCTCGTCGATTGTCAAGGCCGGTTTCCAGAACGACTTCGTCGTTTCCGTGCCCAAGGGCTTATCCTCGCGCCTCAAAACCGAACTGTTGTCACAACAGCCGCTGATTGCGCCGGTCACCGCCGGGCAGGTTGTTGGCACGCTCAAGGTTTCGTTTGATGGCAAACCGTACGGCGACTACCCGGTAGTGGCGCTCGAAGGCGTCTCGTCGGCCGGCATTTTCGGGCGCATGTTCGACACCATCCGGCTGTGGTTCAACTGAAAGGGCAGAGGGTTCATGACTCGTTCTTTGATCACATTGACGACGAAACGAAGGAAGATTCTGAACGCCTTCGAAGGTGATTCGATCACTCGCGAAATTCAGAAAAAGGGAGAGTATGACGGCAACACGCTTGATTCTCTGACCAGCGTGTTGGCAATGATTCAGCCGAAGGTCAGTCTGGATGTTGGCGCCAACATAGGAAATCATGCCTTCGTAATTGCGGATTATTCCAAACGTGTCATCGCTTTCGAGCCGATCAGTTTCATTTTTGAGGTACTGAAAGCCAATATTGGGCAAAACGACGCCAGTCACGTCGAAGCGGTCAACGCGGGTTTGTCCGACAAAGCAGGGGAAATTGAAATTTTTATTCCCGACAATGGGAACCTGGGTTCTTCCAGTCTGGAAATGGCCGAAGGTGAAGGAGAAAGGCTGAAGATCAAGACGCTGGTTGGAGATTGTTACCTTGTACAGCTTCAGCCAGGAGAAATCGACTTCATTAAAATGGATGTGGAAGGCCATGAAGTCGCCGCGCTTTGTGGACTGAAAAATACCATTGAGCAATATCAACCACTATTATTGCTTGAATACAACAACAGAAAAACAATTGACGGATTCCGGAACCTGGATTTTTTCAATACGCTCTTTGCCGGTTACACCGTTTTTTCGATTACGACGACGAGCAGTAAGAAAGTTCATAGCGGTGTCACAGGATGGTTCAAACGGATTTATCGAAAATTTGTGGACAAACGCTGGGTGCTATCCAGTTTCGATCCTGATAGGCGGTATTCGAACATCTATCTTGTGCCATCACGGTATCGGTCGGTTTTCGATACATTGCCGTTCATGAAGGCTTGTGGTTGTGGCCGGAACCGTTGACACGCTGCTCGAATTTCCTTGCGACTTTCCGCTGAAGGTCATGGGATTGGCCGATGGCGCGCTGGCGCAGATCGTGTTCGGGATCGTGCAGCGTCACGCCCCGGATTTTGACGGCGCCAGCATGGAGATGCGCGCGTCGTCCAGCGGAAAGTACGTCAGCCTCACCTGCACCATCAACGCCACTTCCAGGGCGCAACTCGATGCCCTCTACCGCGAGATCTCCGGGCACCCGGCGGTGAAAGTCGTGCTCTAAGCGTATGCCTGCTCTCGTCCGAACCCTGGGGCGGGTCGATTACGTTCCGACCTGGCAGGCGATGATCGATTTCACCGCTGCGCGCGCCAAAAGCACCGAAACAACGCCGGACGAACTCTGGATCTGCGAGCATCCGCCGGTTTACACCCTCGGCCAGGCCGGCAAGCCGGAACACCGGCTCATCGACAATGGCATCCCCATGGTGAAAATCGACCGCGGCGGACAAATCACGTACCACGGCCCCGGCCAGGTCGTCGCTTATCCGCTGCTCGACCTCAACCGGCGCGGACTCAAGGTCCGCGAGCTGGTCAGCCGCCTGGAACAGGCGGTCATCGACCTGCTGGTCGAACTCGGCATCGCCGCGAGACGCCTTGACGGGGCGCCCGGCGTTTATGTCGACCGGGCAAGCAACGCCGCCTACCCGGCGAAAATCGCCGCGCTCGGCTTGCGCATTCGCCATGGCTGTTGTTACCACGGTCTCTCATTCAACGTGGATATGGAACTTGCGCCGTTTTCGGCAATCAATCCCTGCGGCTATGCCGGCATGCCCGTCACACAGACGCGGGATCTGGGCATTGACCTGACGCCGGCACAGGCCGGCGAATCGCTCGCACGACACATGATCCGACAACTGGAACTCCCATGACCGATTTAACACACCAGCCAGCCCGGAATGCCGACCTCAAGCAGAAAGGCAAGCTGAAGACGGCGCGCATTCCGATCAAAATCGTCCCGGTGGGCGAACCCCTGCGCAAGCCGGCCTGGATTCGCGTCAAGGCGGGCAACGAAGTGGGACGCTTCGGCGAAATCAAGCGCATGTTGCGTGAACAGAAACTGCACACCGTCTGCGAGGAGGCGGCTTGCCCGAACATCGGCGAGTGTTTCGGGCGCGGCACGGCCACCTTCATGGTTCTTGGCGACATCTGCACGCGCCGTTGCCCCTTCTGCGATGTCGGCCACGGCAAGCCCTTGCCGCCTGATCCGGATGAGCCGGGACATCTGGCGGGGAGCGTGGCGCACCTCAAACTCCGTTACGTGGTGATTACCAGCGTCGACCGTGACGACTTGCGCGACGGCGGCGCGGGACACTTCGCCGAGGTCATCGCCGCCGTGCGCGCAAATTCGCCGGGCACCGTCATCGAAACGCTGGTTCCGGATTTTCGCGGGCGCATGGACCTTGCCATCGACATGCTCGGCCGCATGCTGCCCGATGTGCTCAACCACAATCTGGAAACCGTCCCGCGTCTGTACAAACAGGCTCGTCCGGGCGCCGATTACGCTCACTCGCTGGAATTCCTGCGCCGCTTCAAAGAGCGTTATCCGTCTGTTCCCACCAAATCCGGCCTGATGGTCGGTCTGGGCGAAACCGACGAGGAAATCCTGCAAGTCATGCGCGATCTGCGCGCCCATGGGGTCGAAATGCTGACCATCGGCCAGTACCTCGCCCCGTCGACGCACCATCTGCCGGTCATCCGCTACGTGCATCCGGACACCTTCAGGATGTTCGGGGAAGAAGCGAAAAAAATGGGTTTCCCGGGCGCCGCCTGCGGCCCGATGGTGCGTTCGAGCTACTGGGCGGATAAACAGGCGCACAGCGCCGGTATTGCTGTGTGAATTCCAACGATAAACGCGGCTGAACCTCGCTAAACGCTACTACACAACGATATTTGCTACCGAGCTGCACCCCCCCGGAAATCGAAAATGCCGTAGAGCCGGGTACTTGATAGAATTGGAATTATACCAATTTGCGTTCGATGATATAGAGGCTACCCACCTGAATCTCAGGGTAATCGCACACGCAGAAGTCATAAGTCATTGTATCGAAGAGCATTGTCCAATGGGGTAAGACCGAGCAAAGAAGCGCGGTACTCTGGGATTCGGTCAGCGGTTTTGCATCGGGAACGTAAGCTGCGCTTGGGATAGGTGGAA
>BNUC01000209.1 GCA_025997075.1 Betaproteobacteria bacterium
GAATTTTGGTAAAAGCGCAGGAGAGGGGGCGGCGGTTCAGCGCGAAACAGAGCCGGAATACGCCCAATCCTCCCCCTCACCTGCCCCTGCCGGGGCACCCTCTCCCGCAAGGGGAGAGGGAAAGCAAACGCCTGTTCATGCTCACCGTGTTTCTTCGGGACGATTTTCGGCTCCGGCCCGATGACTTCGCTGACCTCTGATCCCTGATAAGTACCGTCGGGATCAGGGATCAGAGGTCAGGGATCAGAGGTCAGGGATCAAAACCGATCGGTGTTGATCCCTGATTCCTGACATCTGATCCCTGACGGGATGCGCCGCTTCGCGGCTTTCCCAACGCCACTTTCCAAACCAGCTATAATCGCGACGCCGGGGCAGCAAAAAGGCCCCGTGCGATGGGGCCTTCGTGCTAGTCACGCTCCGGTGAAGGAGGTGACTCAAATGGCGAAGCCTCGCAAAAGTCGTCGCCAACGCTGGATCAGGGTAATCCGCGTGATTATTCTAGCGATTCTGCTGTTTTACAGCAAGCGTTGTGATTAGTGTGTAGTACCCGCCCTGCCGACGACGCGGGGCGGCCCTGCGGGTGCAAGTCCCGCCGTAAGTAGATCACAGCGAACGAAGTGAAGCGCAACGGCATGAGGGCGACCGAGTGTGGGAAGGAAGCGTGGAACATAAGCTGCGAGCCGATGAACAAGAACCGGATAGAAGGCGCTGCCAGGCAGGGCGAGCGGGCAAATCACCGCGAAGCTCTCGTGATCAAGGCGAAGTGGCGTAAATTCGGCGGTCTCTCATCACCTCAACTTCTCGAACCGCCCGGTGCGGAGCCGCATGCCGGGTGGTGTAGCAGGGGTACGGCCTATCAGGGCCGTACCCTATGCCGATTTGGAACCAATTTGAGCTAAAAACCCAGGAACCCCAAACCCGCCGTTCGGTTTTGATCCCTGATCCCTGATCCCTGATCCCTGAAAACCTGAATAGCAAAAATATTTGACCTTTTGTGCCAGGGCATGGAATATTCGGAACTTTGATTCTTCCATCGTGTCGCGCGAGAATCGCATGTTTTTCAATTCAGGGATCAGAATTCAGGGATCAGAACTCAGGTATCAGGTATCAACCCCGTGCCGGCTTGCGGCCACCTGCGCGAAGGCGGGAACTTTCTCTTCATGAAGGCAAAATAATCATGCAAAACCCCACAAATTCCCTTGACTTTTCCAAAACCGGCGCAACAATTTTTGCAAGCAAGCAAGCAAGCAAGCAAGCAAGCAAGCAAGCAAGCAAGCAAGCAAGCAAGCATAGGTAGGGCGGCATCGAAGAACGCGCCGGACGTAACATCCGGCGGTATCGTAGATGCCGCCCTACCTTTATGCCTCGCCTTGCTTGCCATTTTCCCGTTGCCCGCTGTGGCGCAAACACCGTCGCAGTGGGGCGTTTTACCCGATACCACAGTGAACAGTACGCAAATCAACTTTGGCGGGCATGAATGGGTGGTGATTGGGAACGAGAACAAGGATATTTACAAGAACGAGATTGCTGGTGGTACTGTCATTAGCAGCGGGACTTACGGCGGTGCACAACAACCGGAGAAGAGCGTAACGCTGCTATCCATCAAAAATGATTTTGCTGGAGGGAACAATGTGGAATTCCGTGCCAGCAGTGGCGGCACATGCGCTGGCATTAATTATGGAACCTGCAACAATTACCCTAACGAATACAATGGCAGCAGCTTGCAAAGCCAGATGATGGGGGCGGTGCCGTCCGGCAAAGAGCAGGGGGTGATTAATCCGAGGACTTTGGCTCCGGTAACGCAAACTTTTACTAGTGCTTCTAGTCAGTTGTTGGGAGCCGACGGCATGACGGGTGCGGAAGCGCAAACACAGTGGTACTGGGCGCTGTCCTTGCCGGAATGGGAGGCGATTGCTTCCAGTTCTGGCGATGACAATACCAATGGCGTTGCGGTTAGAAGTTACCCGTCTTCGTGGTGGTTGCGCTCGCCCCGCAGTAATAATACTCTCCACGCCTTCGCTGGCGGGTCTGGTGGCGGCGACGACGTCCACCTCAACAGCGTGATCGATGCGGTGTTCGTTGTCCGCCCCGCTTTCAATTTAGATCTGACATCTGTCCTCTTCACATCTGAATCATCCGCCGCGGGCGGCAAATCTGGCGCCACCGCAGGTGGCGCTTACACGCCGATGGCAACGCCATCGGCGGCGCAAAAATTTACATTTTTGGACAAAACTATTTCCGCCCGGAACTCACCCTGACATCCAACGCGCTGAATTTCGATTTTTCGGGCGCGCCCACAGGCAGCGCCAATCAATACATTTCCGGCTTTCTGTACAATGCCAGCGCCCTCGCGGACAATGATTCCTACGCCAAATATGCCAGTACCCAATCTTCCGCCAGCGGCGGCTTCGACGCCGCAGACCCCGCTATCTCTTCTACGCCTCTTGCCAACGGCAATTACACCCTGCACATCTTCAACGAAGAAGCCAATGATTACCTGTACAGCGACTTCGCCAGCGAATCGGTAGATTTCACCTTTCAGATCACGGATGGCGCAGGCGCCGTTAAAAACCTCACCCTGACCAGCGATTCCCCCTTCGCTCTGGATGGCGGCACAATCGGCTTGCTGGCGCAAGACTATACAGAGGCATGGACACTCGGCACAGGCGGCGGCACGTTTGCCGTTCAAAGCGGCATCAACGCAAAAATTTCTGGCGTGGTGGACGGCGGCGCGCTGACCAAAGAGGGCGAGGGCACGCTGATTTTGAGCGGAACCAACACCTACAACGGCGCGACCACCATCAACGGCGGCGCTTTGCAGTTAAACCTCGCGGCGGCGGCACAAAACACCAGCGGCATCACGGCAGCCAGTGACGCAACGCTGGCGCTGAATTTCGACGGCGGATTTGCCAAAGATGTTGGCGGCGCGGGCAACCTGACCGCCAACCCCGGCAGCGGCAATACCCTGACCCTCTCCGGCGCGAACAACAGTTATTCCGGCATGACCACGGTACAAAGCGGAACATTGACGCTTGGCAGCGACCTTGCCTCGACGCACCTCACTTTGCTTGGCGGCACCGCGTTCAACCGGAATAACCAATCACACGCACTGAATAACGGCTCCCTCACGGTACACGGTAGCGCGACCTACACGTGCAACCTTTCCGCCCAGAATGCGCAACTGAATTTCTTCCTGCCGTCCGGCATCGACAATAACGACACCTTGCTGACCGTCACGGGGAACGCGAACATCAACAACAGCGCGGTGACACTCGCCCTCGACGGCAGCGCGATCAGCCTGACCGCCCTCACCGAGGGCGAAAGCATCAAGCTCATCGCAACAGGCGCAGGCATCACCGGTAACAGCAACTCCACCGCCAAGCTCACGTTCGGCACGTCTTTCTCCGCTGATTTCAGCCTGTCCAATGTCGGCAATGACCTCATCGCCATGCGGGATGTGACCGATGTTCTGCCACCACCACCTCTACCACCTCTACCACCTCCACCACCACCTCCACCTCCACCGCCACCGCCCGACCGCGCCACGCCCACCGACCTCACCTGGACCGGCGCGACCAACCGCGCCTGGGACATCCTGAGCTCGGACAACTGGACCCCGGAACCCCAATTCATCAACGGCGACACGGTCACTTTCACCGATACCGGAGCCGGGCAGGTCAACATCATCAGCGGCGGCGTCAAGCCCGCCAAAGTGACTTTCACCAACACCGCGGGCCACGACTACACCATCCGCGGCGTCATCGCCGACAACAGCACAGGCAGCACCCCGCTCAACAAAACCGGAACCGGCAACCTGACTTTGACCAACGCCAACAGCTACAGCGGCAACACCACGGTCAGCGCCGGCACGCTCATCCTGGGCGGCAGCCTCGCCAACAACAACGTCAGCGTAGCGAACGGCGCGGCCCTCACCCTCACAAACCGCCTCGGCAAAAACCTCAGCCTCGACCCCGACGCCACTTTCAACGTCTACCAAGGCGCGTCGATAGCCGGCCACCTCCACGGCTCCAACGCCCTGCTCAACTTCTACTTCCCCAACGGCACGGTCAAGGACGCGACCTTGCTCAACGTCGACGGCGTCGCCTACATAATCAACAGCACCGTCAATGTCGGCCTCCTCGGCAGCAGCACCCCGCTGAAGGCCGGCGACAGCCTCACGCTCATCAACGCCGGAACCCTCATCGGCGAGCCGCTCAACACCGTAGCCCACGGCACGGGGATGCAAGGCGTCAGCCTGCTGTATGACTTCAACCTGAGCACCCAGGAAGGCCGGCGTCTGGTAGCCAGCCTCGCGGGAAGCGAACCACCGGTTGAACCCCCCGTCGACCCCAATCCCTCCGACAAGCCCGGCATCCACCTCAACCCCCAAACCAAAGCCCTGGCCGAAGGCTATGCGGCCGCAAGCGCCTTCCTCACTCAAGGCGCGGACTTCCTCATCGACAAAGGACTCTCCGCCGCCCTGCAACAGACGCAATGCGCGCCGGCGGATAACTGCCGCCTCGGCTTCCTCGCCCTCGGCGGCG
>BNUC01000210.1 GCA_025997075.1 Betaproteobacteria bacterium
GCGGGAATGGGCTGCGCGCGCGTCTGCTGGCTCAGGTGGATTCCGGTCTGCTCTCTCGTATCGGTCACTGGGCAGGCTTTCTGTCACAGAACGAGGTCAATGACTCGGTGATTCGCGCCGTGGTCTCGCCCCGGCAGCAGAAGATGAATCAGGGCGCTGTTTATGCCGATTACGGAGGGCAGATTGACAAGTCGCTGCCCAACATTGTGACGCGCGGCGTAAGCGACCTTGGTCTGACGATGGGGTCGTTAGGTTTCTTCCCGGCGATGGATGTGGTGCGTCAGGCGCTGCCGATGGTGCTGTCGCTGCTCAAAATGGCGCTGGTGATCTGTATCCCGCTGGTGCTGCTGGTGGGCGCCTACGAGTTGAAGGCCGTGGTGACGGTCAGCGTGGTGGAATTCGCCCTGTTCTTCGTGGATTTCTGGTTTCAGTTGGCGCGCTGGCTTGACAGTACGATTCTGGATGCGCTCTACGGTAGCGGCTTTGGGGCCGCTGGCCCGCACAGTAATTTCAATCCGCTGATGGGGCTGAACAATGCTTTCGGGGACATGTTGCTGAATTTTGTGATGGGCATGATGTTTGTGGTGTTGCCGGGTTTCTGGATCACCGCGCTGACCTGGGCAGGGGTTCGGGCGGGAAACTTTCTGGGGGTACTTAGCATGGCTATTGGTGATGCAAAATCTGCTGGAGGGAGCGGTTCTCGCTTTGCAATGACGGCTGCATCGAAGGGCATTGCGAAATAAGCATCCTCTTGAGTCGATGTGGCAGTTACGGCCCTTCGTCATCACCCATATCGTAGCGCCATTCATTTTTGTCATATAGCCCGAAACCTTGATGACCGTACCTCCATTCTGGCTTGTGTTCCTCGTCATAGCTCCCATCGTCGTTCCGAAGTAGCCAGGCGCCCGTGACCGCAAACAACAGCAGCAATCCAACCCAAAACGCGCCATAGAGCAGGATAGCAAGCAGCACGAATTCGATGGCTTGCAGAATACCCCTGGCAAGATTCGCGTTCATACCTTGCGCTACCAGATAGCCGTTTGCTTTCCGGTCGGCGCGCGCGAGCCATCCTCCTGCGTGTCCCGCGCCCCGGCCCAGCCGGTATCCCCATTGTTCGGTTTGCGCATGTGTTGTCATGGTGTCTTTTTCTCCTGCTTGTTCCAATCCGGCTGACTGGCCTTGATCAAGGCGGCCCAGTCGTCGGGCGGGTTGCCTCGTTCGAGCATCTTCTGGAAAACCGCGTAGGGGTCGGACTGGCTTCCCGACGAGCGTAGCGTTTGCTCATCATTGACCCAGGCAAAAACGATGATATTGGCCTTGGAGTCGTAGCGGAAGAACAAGCGAAACCGCCTGCCGATCTTCACCCGTCGCCAGTGACGATGCTCCTGGCCCAGGGTGTTGCCTTGCCGGTACTCTTCCCTGGCGGGGCCCGTAGGCACGTTCTCCATCATCACCTGACTCAGGGCGCGCAGCAGCTTGACGTTGGCGTTGGATTCGAAGCCTGACGGATCATTCTTCTGCGCGCGTTCCGCGGCGGTCTGTAGCTTTTGCAACTGTTCGACCACGCACGTGTGGAACAGGAGCGTCCATCCATGTCGCTGCATCAGATCACCACCTCGCCAACAATGGGTTCGTCCAGATTCACCGCCTGACCGGCGTATTGCGACAGAACCTTGACCAATTCTTTGGGTAAGGTCTGGACATTGCCTTTCTGGATATCGGCCGCCAGCAGGTCGAGGAAAGCACCAATCGCCGGGTCTTCATGTTCGGATCTCATGTGAGAAACGACGATCTCGCCATCGTCTCTCAGGTCAAAGGCCACGCTGCTGCCGGTATCGACACCCAGCACCTGACGGATAGACTTCGGCAACGTGATCTGGCCTTTGGAGGTCAGTGTTGCGACTTCATGGATTTCAGGCATGGAGGTTCTCCCAATGTAATGAGTGCATGGTAAGAATATTTCCTTACGATGTCAACAGATCCAGCGGCCATAAAGGGAATCCCGCGAGTCGCATTGATGCTCGTGAATACTGATCCATTGGCTTATATCAAAGGGTTTCAATCAAGGGTAAAGGTCGGAAGGGCCAAGGGAATGGGGCCAAGGGGAAAGGCTCTACCCGAAAAGGCCAAGACTCAAAAGGCTTTTCTGTTCATCATGAGGAGTTTGCATGTTCTCGCTGTTCCAGCGTAAAAGGGTTCCACCGGCTGATACGCCACCCGAGCCTGTCGAGATTCCCAAAGGGTTGACGCGACCAGAGTCCGCTGCGTCGTTACTGTCCTCACCACGCCGGCAGAAGCTGCTGGAACACATCTGGCAACGCACGTCCGTTTCCCGCGCGCAGTTCGCTACGCTCTATCTTGCTCCGCTGGAACGTTACGCGGAGCTGGTACAGCAGTTCCCGGCCTCTGAAAGCCATCATCACGCTTATCCGGGCGGTATGCTGGAACACGGTCTGGAAATCGTCGCCTATGCGCTCAAGCTGCGGCAGTCGCATTTGTTGCCCATCGGTGCGATGCCGGAAACACAGGCCGCCCAGACGGAAGCCTGGACAGCCACCATCGCTTATGCGGCCTTGCTTCACGATATCGGCAAGATTGCTGTCGACCTGCATGTCGAACTGGCCGATGGCAGTGTTTGGCATCCGTGGCACGGGCCGATTCAGAAACCGTATCGCTTTCGTTACCACAAGGAGCGCGAGTACCGCCTGCATGGCGCGGCGACGGGACTGCTATATCACCGCTTGCTTGACCGGGATGTTCTGGACTGGCTTTGCGGCTATCCTGACCTGTGGGCGGCGCTTTTGTATGTGCTGGCCGGGCAGTATGAACAGGCCGGTGTGCTGGGTGAACTGGTCATTCAGGCTGACCAGGCGTCGGTCGCCCAGGAACTCGGCGGCGATCCAGCCAAAGCGCTGGCAGCACCGAAACATGCCTTGCAACGCAAGTTGCTCGATGGCCTGCGCTATTTGTTGCGCGAGGAGTTGAAGCTGAATCAGCCCCAGGCTTCCGATGGATGGCTGACGCAGGAGGCCTTGTGGCTGGTCTCCAAGACGGTCTCGGACAAGCTGCGCGCCCATCTGCTGTCACAGGGGATTGATGGGATTCCAAGCAGTAACACGGCGGTGTTCAACGTTTTGCAGGAACATGGTATCGCGCTTCCGACTCCCGATGGCAAGGCAATCTGGAAAGCTATGGTTACAAGTAATACGGGTTGGTCAAACAGCTTTACCTTCCTCAAGCTGTCGCCGGCCTTGATCTGGGAGTCGGGGGAGAGGCCCGAGCCGTTCGCGGGTACGGTTACAGTCGAACGCGATACTGAGGCAGCCATGCCGCCCGAGCCGCTTGCCGTGTCTTCGGCGGAACCTGCCGTGGCCTCTGTGGTGCTTCAGCCGAATCCATCCGTGTCAGCATTCGTACCCGGAGCGGCCTCACACGCTGTTGATGTCGTGGCCGATTTGTTGTCGGTACTGGAAGTGCCCGAGCAGACGCCATTACAACAACCCGTCATCAACCATCAGGAAACTTCCAGGCAAAACCTTGCGCCTGCACGACCACCAGCAAATACACGGCCACAGTCTACTGAACTATTGAGCGGCACCGCCGAACCATCCGGCTTGCATTTCATGGAGTGGCTCAAACAGGGTATCCAATCGCACAAACTTATCATCAACGAGGCCAGGGCGCTGGTGCATACCGTGAGCGATACAGCTTATCTGGTCAGTCCCGGCGTATTCCAGCGTTATGCCCAGGAACATTTGCAGGTCGCTGATCTGGCGAAGCAGGAGAATCTTCCTGAATGGCAGTGGGTGCAGAAACGCTTCGAGAAGCTGCATTTGCACCGCAAACAAGCCAGCGGTCTGAACATCTGGACTTGTGAAGTCACCGGGCCGCGCAAGTCACGGCGGTTGCATGGTTATCTGTTGGAAGACCCCACGTGCTTGTTTGATGATGTGCCAGTGAATAATCCGTATCTGTCTTTGTGTCTTCCTGCCGATTTTGTGTAGGCTAAACTCCATTTCCTGCTAATACACTATAAAATCAATCCCGATAATTAAAATACTGACCGGTATTTAATCTTGACGATATCCGAAACAGCCTGACATCTATCCTGAAAACATGCCTCTCGACACCTCTTCCCTCCCAACCCTCGATACCGACGTGCTGGTAATTGGCGCTGGCGGTGCCGGCATAACCGCAGCTATCGCCGCCAGCGAAGCGGGTCGGCAGGTTCTGCTGACCGATCGCAGCCTCATCGGCCGTGGCGGCGCGACCATCATGGCGCAGATGACCGTGGCGGTGGCGCTCGGCGAGCAGGAACCCGACCACTGGACCTATCATCTACGCGATACGCTCGCAGCCGGCCGCGGCCTGTGCAATGAGCCGCTCGCGCGTATTCTTTGCGAGGAAGGCATAGACGCGATCCGTTTGCTTGACCGCTGGGGCGTGGGCTGGGCTCGTGCCGATGGTC
>BNUC01000211.1 GCA_025997075.1 Betaproteobacteria bacterium
TCAGTTACCGGCGGCTACGCCGCCGCAAGCATTACCGTCCTCTGTCATCAGTCCTCTGTCCTCTGCCTCCCCTCACCTGCCCCTGCCGGGGCACCCTCTCCCACAAGGGGAGAGGGAAAGCAAACGCCTGTTCATGCTCACCGTGTTTCTTCGGGACAATTTTCGGCTCCGGCCCGATGACTTCGCTGACATCTGATCCCTGAGTTGACGTTTTGTGGTATGGCATGGAATATATCGAACTTTGTTTCTTCCATCGTGCCGCGCAAAATCACATGTTTTTCAGTCTTTCGCCCGCGTCAGGGATCAGATGTCAGGGATCGGGTATCAAGCCCATGCCGGCTTGCGGTCACCTGCGGGAAGGCTGGGCGGCATCGAAGAACGCCTCCCATCCCCGTCATTCCCGCGAAAGCGCGCTCCGTCATTCCCGCGAAGGCGGGAATCCAGGTTCGTTCATCAAATTTCCGGATAAAGCGCCATCAACGCCCGGTATGACGAGACCGGGTCGTGAAGCGCAGGGTCGGGCGGGAACCGGCAGAGCCGGGGCGCCTGATTCTGGCATGATTCTTGCTCACTCACATTCTTCTCTGATTGCCAACGCAAAAACCGGCTTCGCCGGTTTTTGCTTTTCATTCGCGGCCTTGTCCCTTGGGGGGCAAGGCCGCTTTTTTTCGTCGTGTCACTAAGCACCCGTGTTCCAGGAGGAACCCATGTCACAAAAATCCCGCGCCCAGGCCGCTCGCCATCCGTTCAAACTCACGCCGCTCGCGCTCGCCCTGGCCCTTTCTTTGTGCCCGTTCACGCTCCCGGTTCTCGCCGCTGATTTTACGGTCACTGGCGGCAACGGCGGCAAGGCCGGTGACGATAACGTCGACGCTGGCGCTGGCGCCGATATCACCGTTGGCGGCGGGGGCGGTGGCGGCGGGGGCGTGTATGTTCGGGATGACTTGACCCCCGCCAACAACATTACCGGAGGCGGGGGCAGTCCCCTGAGCGCCCCCCTGGTGTCGGGGGCGCTGTGGACGGCAGCAACGGCACCGCTAACGGCGGCGCCGGCGGCGGTACTGGTGGCGCGGGGGGTACTGCCGGCACCACGGGCGGAGCAGGCACGGCAGGCAGCGGCGCGAGTGGTGGCGGCGGCGGTGGCAGTGGCAGTGGCAGTGGCAGTGGCGGCATCACGACCGCCGGCAGTGGGGGAGATGGCGGCAATGACGGCGGCGGCGGTGGCGGTGGCGGTGGCGTTACATTCTCAGGTAATGGTGACGGCGGCGCCGGCGGCAAGGGCGGCGCTGGAGCCGGCGGTGGCGGCGGTGGCGGCGTCGGCGGCACGGGCGTCCCTGCCGGTTCGAGTAATGGAAGCCTGGGTGGCGACGGCGGAACGCTTACGCAGACGATGACAGCCGGGGATTATGTCACCGTTATGCTTGGCGGCGGCAATGGCGGCACAGGCGGTGGCGGCGGCGGCTTCAGCAGCTTCAGCGGCACAGGGGGCGCGGGCGGAGACATCGGCAAGGGTGGCAAGAACGGAATCTACGGAAGCCATAATCAGGGCGGCGGCGGTGGTGGCGGCACGGTCACTGTAACCGCCAGCGGCAATATTTCTGCGGACGACATCCACGTCACCGGCGGCGATGGCGGCGCCGGCGGCAGTAGTAGTGCCAGTGGCATTACCGCCGGCGGTGGCGGCGGGGCCGGGAGCGCGACATTGAATGCCGCCCAGAGCGTTACGGTACGCGGCGCCCTGTCCGTCACCAGCGGCGTCAAAGGCGCTGACGGTTCCGGCGCGGCAGACGCCGCAAGGCAAGGCCAGGGCGGCGCGGGCGGCGACGCGAGCTTTACCGCCGATATCCTGAGCGCCCCCACCATCAAACTGACAAAAAATGACGGCGCGCTGAACTTCACCGTGCACATCCTGGACATCGGCTCCACCGCCGACACCACCCTGACCGCCAGCGGCAGCTTTGGCGCTGGCGACACGGCGAGCATTAACAACCTGTGGCTGTTCGGCGACAAGAATTTCATCGTGACGGGCAGCGCGGCATCCGCCGTCACCGTGGGGCGACTCGTCATCGAAGGCGGCACGCTGAACAGCGGCAACTGGAGCGGCATTATTGAACGCACATATACCGATCCTGATATCCGCATCAGAACGGGCGGGGTTACGGTAGACCTGAATACGGGGGAAGATAAAACCCTGTCCCGCAACCTCGTCAATTTTAGTGGTGCGAATTTTGGCGGTCTGACCAAAACCGGCGCGGGCACGCTGACTTTGAGCGGCGCGAACACCTACACCGGCGGCACGACCGTGAGTGGCGGGACATTGAGTATCGCCGCCAGCGCCAACATCGGCCCTGTCGTCACCGGTAGCGCCAACGAAATAAACGGCGGCACGCTGAAACTGACGGGCACGGGTGAGGACTATACCCACGCCTGGACGCTGACCGGACCAGGCAACAACATTGAAACGGCCAATTCCAACACCATCAGCGGCATTCTTTCCGGCACGGGCGGCTTTACCAAAACCGGCGCGGCGGGAACGACACTCACCCTCACCGGCAACAACGACTACGACGGCGACACGACCGTCAACACCGGAACGCTGGCGGGCAACATTGCCGCCGATACCAATCTGACGGTGGCGGCTAACGCGACCTACGACGGCACGGGCGAGATCAGAACCGTCAACGCCCTGAACGGCGCGGGCAATATTATCAACGGCAACGGCCTGACGGCCCAAAGCGGCGCGTTCAGCGGCGACATCTCCGGCGCGGGCGGGCTGACCAAGAGCGGCGCGCCGGGAACGACACTCACCCTCTCCGGCAACAATACCTACCTCGGCGGCACGACCGTCAACACCGGAACGCTGGCGGGCAACATTGCCGCCAATACCGATCTGACGGTGGCGGCTAACGCGACCTACGACGGCACAGGCGCGGCCAGAACCGTCAATGCCCTGAACGGCGCGGGCGTCATCAAAAACACCGCTGGATTGACCGTGCACAGCGGCACATTCAGCGGCATCATTGACACTACCAACACCCGCCTGACTAAAACCACCGCCGGCAACCTGACCCTGACCGGAAACAACACCTACAGCGGCGCGACCACGATTAGCGAAGGAATGCTGGCCCTCGGTTCAGGCGGCGCCATCGCCCAGTCCAGCGGCGTGGATATAGGTAGTTCGGGAAGCTTCGACATTTCCGGCACAGGTTCCGGCGCTTCCATCAAGGGATTGGCCGGCGCGTCTGGCGGCACGGTTCAGCTTGGAGCGCGAACCCTGACGGTATCCCAGGACACGTCTTCCACCTTTGCCGGGACTATCACCGGCACGACAGGTGGCCTGACCAAAGGCGGCGATGGCGTCCTGACCCTTTCCGGCATAAGTGACTACAGCGGCCCAACAAGCGTCAACCAGGGAACCCTGCTATTAACCGGCAGCCTGACCGGCAGCGCGGTCAGCGTGACAAGTGGCGGCACGTTCTCCCTGCGGGGAACCGCCGGCAAAAACGTCAGCTTGACAAGCAACAGCACGCTGAACGTCTGGCAGGGCAGCAACATCGGCGGCGACCTCGACGCCCGCAACGGCAAACTGAACTTCTACGTGCCGGGCGCGATAGATGACGGTAAAACCCTCCTCACCGTCGCGGGCGCGGGCGTCTCGAACATTGGCGGCAGCACGGTCAATCTTTACTTTGACGGCAGCGCCACCAGCCTGAGCCTTCTCACCGAGGGCGAAAGTATCAAGCTCATCGAAACAGGCGGAGGAGGAAACCTCACCGGTAACAGCAACTCCACCGCCAAACTCACGTTCGGCACGTCTTTCTCCGCTGATTTCAGCCTGTCCAATGACGGCAAAAACCTCATCGCCAGTCGGGATGTGACTTATGTTCCGCCACCCCCTCCACCGCCTCCACCCCCACCCCGCGCCACGCCCACCGACCTCACCTGGACCGGCGCAACCAACCGCGCCTGGGACATCCTGACCTCGGACAACTGGACCACGGAACCCCAATTCATCGATGGCGACACAGTCACCTTCACCGATACCGGCGCCGGGCAGGTCAACATCATCAGCGGCGGCGTCAAGCCCGCCAAAGTGACTTTCACCAACACCGCAGGCCACGACTACACCGTCCGCGGCGTCATCGCCGACAACAGCACAGGCAGCACCCCGCTCAACAAAACCGGAACCGGCAACCTGACTTTGACCAACGCCAACAGCTACAGCGGCAACACCACCGTCAGCGCCGGCACGCTCATCCTCAATGGCAGCCTCGCCAACAGCAATGTCAACGTAGCGAACGGCGCGGGCCTCACCCTCACAAACCGCCTCGGCAAAAACCTCAGCCTCGACCCCAATGCCACTTTCAACGTCTACCAGAGCGCGTCGATCGCCGGCCACCTCCACGGCTCCAACGCCCAACTCAACTTCTACTTCCCCTACGGCACGAGGAACGGC
>BNUC01000212.1 GCA_025997075.1 Betaproteobacteria bacterium
CGTCAAAAATCGCCGAGCCGGAGAAACCTAAAACATTTTCCCCGGATACCGTGCCCATGCTGAACATTTGCTTGGGCGCACCATAGCCGTTGGGCTGGTAGACCAGGAACTTGTCGGCCAGGACGGCAAATACCGATTTTCCGTTGCCGCCCGAAAGCAGCTCGATGCCGGAGACGGCCGTGCCGTCGTCGCCGGTGGCCTGGACCTTTACGCCCCAGCGGGCCTGCACGCTCTCGAATGCCGTGACGGTGAGTTCTTTTTTCATGCCGGTACTCATAGCGCAACAGCATCCGCAGGAAAGCCGAACTGATCGAGACTGGCGCGGTTACGGCGCAGGACGGGCCGGGGATTCGGCCAGATTTCCTTTACCGGTTTTCCGATGATCTTGGAGATAAGCGCCTCGACGCGCTTTGACGTGTTCACGCCAGCGATGACCATTGAGACGTGAGCCCGGCTGACTTTCAGTTTTTCAGCCAGCACGGCCTGCGTGACACCTCTCATGCGTAATGCCGCCTTGATTTCTTCAGGGTGCATTCTGGTATCCTTTAATTAACAAATTCAAAGTCAGAGGCGCACATGGACATCCCGCTGATCCTCGGTTTGCTTTCGAGCGCCAAGGACATTGCCGGAACAATGCTTGATATCCGCGATAGCCAGAAACTGGCGACCGTCCAGATCGACCTGACGAATAAAATCATTGAGGCTCAGATTCAGCTTTCGCAGGTACTCGCGGCCATCATCGAAAAAGATCGGCTGATCCAGACCCTTGCCGAGCGCAATCGCGTTCTGGAGGCTGAACAGAACGAGAAAGCGCGTTACCAGCTTTGTAAACTGGGCACTGTCAGGGATTTTTTCGCCTATCGCCTGCGCCCGGCGAGCGAACTCACCGAGCGCGTCGACGAGCCGCCGCACTTCCTCTGTCAGCCGTGTTTCGACGCTGGCAAGAAGATCATCTTGATCGGCAACGGGGACGGATACTGGCATTGCCCCGTCTGCAAGATCGGCGCCCAGACCACGCCCACTCAAACTGTTTTCTACGGGGAGCGTGACGACGATTCCCGGAGTTTCTTCCGATGCCCTTGAAGATTTCATTTCGTTCTTTCGTGTGGCTTAAATTTGTTTGATCAGGCCGCCAGCAGACCGAAGCGGCGGGCCTGACGGCGGTGGTAGGTGACGGACGCCGGGGATTTGTCCAGAGTCGCGGCGATCCGGGCGCGGCCCATGCCTTTTTTCGTCATCTCGACAACGGGAATCAGGTTTGGCTTGATCCGGGGCAGGACGCGGACGTATTGGCGGTCGCGGGCTTTGAGTTCGTCAGCCTCGCGCTGGCGGTAGTCAGCCAGTTGGCGTTCCATCGCGCGGAAGGCGGCGAGGAAATCCCACTTCCAGCGCATTGCTTTTTCACCTGTGAAACTCATGGCGATGATGGCGAAACCATCATGGGTCAGTTCAAAAACGGGGCGTTCTCGACGCGCGTTGTTGACGAGGTAAACGTCAAGCCGCTGCGCAAAATTGCGCAGCCGCTCTTCCTCTGGCGATTGCTCCATCACGTTACGGATGAGCTTCAAAACGTCACGGTGATGCCTGCCGAAGCATTCGGCAATCTTGAGCGAGTCAGTGAAAATCCGCTCGCCCTCGCGGGATACCAGCAGCGTTTCCGGGAACAGGTCCGAGCTGAATATTTTTTGTGAAACCCTTGATTCGTAAGGGATTGAGGCGGTTTTCATGCTAAAATGTTCCTTGTTTATGGTGGATTAGGCATTGGGGGTTTCGGGGGCGGCGGGCGCGGGTTTCAAGCCCAGCTTCCAGGCAATTTCGTAGCACTTGCCGAAGTTGCCTTTTTCGATGCCGCAGAGCACGCGATAGACCTTGTTGCGGTTGTAGCCGTTCCGGCGGCTCCACTCGGTGATGGTCAAACCGTGTTGCTTGAATTCATTACGTATTTGATCGGGGGTTTTCATGGGTTTGTCCTCGGGGGTTTTCATGGTTTGCACTCACTGAAATATGTTTGGTGTAGTGATTATTGTGCATTCAAATGCGCAAAATCAAGAGGTATTTTATGAATCGTGATGCACAAAGAGGTGAGCGCATACGGGAAGAGCGCGATCGGCTTGGTTTGTCTCAACAGTCGATGGCGGATGCTGTGGGAGTGCGCCGTGAAATGTGGGCAAAGTACGAGTCAGGGGCAGAGCCTGGAGCCAATGCGCTCGCCGCCATCGCCGCTACTGATGCCGACGTGCTCTACATCCTCACCGGCGTTCGTTCCGGCGCGTCAGCACTCTCACGCGAGGAAGCCGCGCTGCTGGACAACTACCGTCATTGTTCGCCGCAAGTGCGGGAGCATCTGGCGGAAGAAACTGTTTTATTTGCGCAACGCGAGATGAAAGGCAAAATCGCATGAGCTTTTTCCGTCGCCTGTTCGGGTTTCAGGATAAAAAAACAGTCACAGAGGCGCCTTTGCCAGCGCCACAACTACCCGCGGCCGACAAGCTCGAACACGCGCGCGCGCAATTCCTCGCCATGCAAGCGAGTCATGATTATTTCCCGCCTTCCTGTTGGGAGGTGTATCCCAAACTGCTGCAAAAAGCGGGCCGTTTTGATGAAGCCGCGAGAACTCTTGATTGGCTTTTGTCGCAAGCTGAAACACTGGTTGATCGGGATTCTCGCCAACAGGACGATCCTCTCTTTATCCGCAAGGGTGAGATTCATCATTGGCGGAAATTGATTTACGAGACACTGCGCATCGTGTACGCCCGCGAGGGTCGAAAAGACGATGCCGAACACTACGAATCCTTGCGCGTCGAAAGTAAAGCGGCATACGAAAATTTTCTTTCTCAAAGAGATGCGTACCATCGGCAGCAAATCAAAGAAGGTGTTGTTACCACCAGCGCATTTGACATGCACTTCGATAACGAAGCCGAACTGTACGCACAGGCCGCTGAATGGGTGTTGGCTGGATCAAGCCTTGATAAATCCATGCGGCTCGACCTGGCGCTCAGTAGTCGCGGCGGAAACAACGGCGCGGTAAGGCGTCTTTTGGGCGAGAAGGATTTTGACTGGCCTTGGTACGACGAATGGTACGCCCGGTTCAGCGAAATGGGACGCTTCCCGGATTCCTCCTATGCTTTGGCGTGGCAGCTTCCCTCAGCACCCATTACATTGCCATACACTTCGATGGGCGCTGTTCTGTCCAGCCTGACCATTGCGCAATTGCGCGAGCTTGCCGTCTCTCATGGCATTACGCTTACCAAGTCCGCAAAAAAAGACAAGCTTTGCCAGACGATCGCCTCCAGTCTGCGTTGGGAGGATGTTATCGAACTGGCGAACGCCAAAAACGCCGAGCACGAGCGCAAAGAACGACTGGCCAGAATCCGCGCCAAACAAGACTTGCTGTGCGAATCGCTGACCATGCGTTTTCACAATCTGCTCCGTCACGGGCAGATAGGCGAGTTGCTTGCGGATAATATAGTGCCCCGCCGTCCGCGCCTGGAACACGACGCGGGAAATCATGATGAATGGATTGTTGGCGAGATCATCGCAAAATGGAAGTTCGATCCTTCAGATATTTCCAACCTGCCGCCGTTTTTCCCAGGTGATCATACGACACTGGGGACTGAGAAGACGTAGGAGATGGCATGAATAACGCCAGCAAGACAGCCTTTGCGCTGGCGCCTCATGGACGTTCAGCGTTTTGCTCGACTGGCTCAAGAGCGAGATTCTCCTCGGGTTCCCGACCTTGAAGAGCGGCCTTTAATTGCGCAAGATTATCCACGGGTTCCCGGCCTTGAAGAATGGCCTCCAGTTGTTCCCGGCAATCACCCAGGGTATTCGCCCGCGCTTCGTGGATGAACGGGTAGAGGCGGAAAACACCCGCCGCCTCGTCCCTATTGGCAAATATTTCTACTTCCCATTGCCTGGCGAGCTGGATTAACGCCGCCTTCAAATCACCAAGTTCCTGTTCGGGTGTTTTCATGTTTTCCTCCGGTCGTGATGGGAGGCATTTAAGCACAAGCCCGCCCCGTTTCTCCCCCCGACACCTTTCCCCCTGACTTTCCCGCGCCCGTGTCCGTAAGCTCCGGGCATGGAATCCAGGAATCAGAACTCAGGTGTCAGGGATCAGGTAACAGGTGTCAGCCATTTGGGGCGCGAAGCGCCAGTGTCACCTGACATCTGTCCCCTGTCACCTGTCTGCGGCAACTGCCTTTCTTTCGATCCGGCCAAACTGGAACGATACGGCTATTGTCGCGCGGCGCCGTCTCCTTTAGAGCGCAGCCGTTTCCTGCACTACACGCAGCCTTGCGCTCTTAATGGCGGCAAAGGTTTTCAGCCGCTTCCCCTCACCCCTACCCCTCTCCCGGAGGGCGAGGGGAAAAAGGCGGGCGATGAATAACACCGCGCGCGCCCTCGTCGCCGGTCTCGCGCTGTCCGCTGCCGGGCTGGTCTATATC
>BNUC01000213.1 GCA_025997075.1 Betaproteobacteria bacterium
GAATCGCCGCCACCGCCGCGCCGGTGACGGCCTTGCCGATGGCGTGCATGAAAAACCACCACACCGGAACCAGCGCGTTTTGATTGTTGAGCGTGGTATAAGCACCGGACCAGCCGGTATCCGCCGGTAGCGGAACACGGGTCTGACATTGCTCGGAACGGGCCGTATCAAACTGAATCGTGGAAAGGTCGACCGGGATGAAAGGAATACCGGCAAACAGGATGACCACGATGGCGACGAACACCCGGTTCTCGATACGCATCGACGACAACACGCCCTTGTTGCCCTCATCGGTCCCCTCGCTATGTGCCCTCTGCCATTCCTGAATAATGATGGCGATAAAAGGCAGCGCGAATACGCCGCTGGCCGCCAGAATGTTCCATACCCCATTGTTGACAATCCAGCCCACCAGGGTCAGGTAGTATTCCAGATAGTCTGTCGTGTAAAGCGTCATGGCATTCTCCAGGCTCTGTTCCAATGGAGATGGAAATCAGCCCCGCAGCCCCTGGCTGGCTTCAAGCAGCGCGAAAGAGATCACGACAGCTATTTCCATGTACCGCCAACGTTCGTATTGCCGCAGACAGCGGCGCAAACAGAACCAGGCCCAGGCGATAAAGACGTAGAGCAACAAGCGCCAAATCAGAAACACACCCGCATAATCGCTCATCCAGCGTTGCCAGTCCTCGACGCTGCCGAGGCGCAGACCGGCCAGGATCGCCGCCAGGACAATGCCCACCAGCAAACCTTTCAACAGCGCCAACCCTACCCGGCGGTTAAACAACCACGACAGACGCCATCCCGAACGCCATCCCGGACGCCATCCCGGAGACAAGCCGAATGGCCGATTCATGGCGCGCTCCGGGGTTTCTGAATCTCGCGCAGGTGATCGCGCGTGGGGTCGCCCTCGAAGATGCCGCGCGAACCGGCGGCGCGGACGCCATGACGTTGAAGGATTGCCATGGCCGAGTTACCGGCCAGCGTGCGCCGCAACTCCAGTTCCAGTTTGAGATTGTTGATTTCCTGCCCCAGCGTATCGTTCTCCTGTTCAACCGCTTGCACCGCCAGTTCATTGGCCGCCACATTCGGCTCCTTCCTGCCGGTCAGCAGGACTCGCTGCAACAGTAGCGCTTTCTCCAGCACGCTGGAGAGCGCTGCTTCGGACGCCAGACGCTTACCCAGCATGTCCTGATCGGGTTCGTCGCGCAGCGCCTCAATGACGCCCCGTGTAATCGGTAGCGAGGCACTGCCCGCCGCTTCCAGATTGACCACCGTGGTCGGTTTTGCACCCGTCACCAGTTCCTGCAAGGCGTGCAGTTTGGCTTCATACTCTTCCTGAATCAGCGGCGTGAGGCCGACGCCCGGCGTCGTCCGGGTCTTGGTACAGCTCTCGCAGGTACGCTGTTCGCGTTCGCCCAATACACGAGTCGCCCACTCAACCGCCGCTTGGGGTGAAGGCCAGGTCTGACAGCTCAGGCGGTTGCCGCAAGCGCCGGACGCGATTGACGAGGTTTCGGTCACATTACGCCCGTTGAGCAGGTTATAGCCCGCGCGGGTGACATCACTCACCACCTTGATTGGCCCCTGACCCGAACCGCCCGCGTTGTCGCCGCCGACCCAGGGGACGCCATTGTTGCCCTTGTTGGTTTCAGCCTGCTCGACGGCGGACACGGCATCGTTGGAACTGCCTACCGCGTCCCGCAGGGCCATGCCCTCGGCAAGCTGATCCCATCCGGTCTGACCGCCCGCCATGTCCGCCATGCGATTGGCAATCGCGCGGCAAGTCATCTTGGAACGGTCGAAATCCAGGCGGGCTTGCAGAATACCGTTGGTCAGCAGGTTATAGAGCGCGGGGTCGGCGCGCTGGATAATCAGGGCCGGCAGCGAAGCCACCGCGCTGGTGGCGTTCTGGATCACGTTGCTCATGATCGTCTGAAAACCGTTGGTGATGCCGTTGAGCTGGTTCTGCAAGGTCGTGGTAAGGCTCATGTCGCCGCAGATCAGATTGCTGTTCCAGCCGACGCCGACCCCGATGCTCTGCATGTTGCCCGCGCCGCTCATGGACACCGCCCGGCCGCCGCCGATACTGTAGAGCACATCATCGCCGATGACGCTGCCGCTGATGCTGACACCGGTACTGTCGAGGCACACCTGCGCCCACGATGTTCCGCTGACGAGCATCATGACGCAGACGGATAAATAAAAGCGAAAGAGAGCGAAGCGCTTCATGTCATGGCCTCAGTTAAAGTCCGTGCTGCCCAGGAACACCTGTCCCTTGCGTTCGCAGCAGGCATAGGGACGCCACAGCGCCCAGGCGTAATCACCGTGTTGGGCTTGAACCTGGTGTCATTGTGCGGAAAGACCGCGCAGGTACTGGAAAGCGTCGGCGTCAGTTCCTGCCACTTGCCGCTGGAGGCGTCACCCTCCTTCAGTTCACCGGCAGGCCAGTAACCATCGCGGGCATTGGCCAACAAGGGCTGATAGACATGGATCTGACCGCGCCGGGTGACGATGTCGCCCGCGCGTTGCGCGATCACCGCGCCCGCTTTGTAGTCGTCGGCCTGGTGCAGAAAGCCGCCGCGCGGATAGACGTTGCCCCAGAGGTTCATGCCGGCGCGCGTACCCATCTCGCGCTGGCCGGGAATCAGGGATTCGGGATAGAGCGATTCCGGGAGGTTGTAGCGCCAAGCGAGCGTATCCAGGGTACTGAGCAGATACGGCATGAAGGCCGTACCCGCGCCTTCGCAGGTGTAACCGGAGGCTGAAGCGAACTGGCTGAACACTGTCCCCGCGGGATGGCCGACTACATCGGCGTTCTTGAATTTGGCGAGGTTGTTCTCGTTGTCGTGGTTGCTGGTGCCGTCGCCACCGGCCTGAGCCGAGGCATTGGGCAGGCTCATCGCCCGGATTTCAGTCCAAGGGTTCTCGCCGGTGTTCGAGTGGCTGGAGACGACCGCGTCGGGGATGTAATGCCGTACCTTGACCGAGGTGCGCACGGAACAGCTATGTAAACCGCAGTGCAGCCAGTAGCAGATACCGACGACGCGGTATTCCAGACAGTCGGGAGACAATGCCGACGAGACGATGCTGCCGGTATCCAGGGCGAATACGGGTGTGGCCGTACTCAATATCAGGGAAACGATGGCGGCGCGCAGGCGCCGGGAGGGTGCGGGACACAGGTGGTTCATGGCCGTGCCCTCCGGTATTGTTCGACGCGGGCGATGGCGCGGGCCACGTCGGCCTCGCCATAGACCACGTAGCGCTGATTAACCACCACGGCGGGAATTCGGGTGATACCCAGACTCCGGGCGTCGGCAACACCCTGGTAAGCCTCATGGAGTTGCTGTTGCAACTTTCTGTCACCGAGCCGCTGCCGCGCGATTTCCGAAGCTCGCTCAGGGTCAGAAGGCAAGCCGGAGGACAAGTCCACCTCAATGCGCGTCGGCGCATCCAGCTTGATGATCCGCGCCTCGTGCGCTGCCTTGACCGGATGGCGGCTATCCGTGACGACGAGCACGTCGGCCACGGCGGGCCAAACGGATGAAACCAGAAACAGGGCGGCAAAAAATCGGAGAAACAAAACCTGCATATCACGCTCCATGGAGTCAAGGCCGGTCACTTTGAACGCATGGATGCTCGGGAAACGACAAAGAAAGCGAAAATGGCCCTGACCGGTTTTATGTCCGGGATACTGTTCGTGCCAGCACAGTTCATAGCGTGCGATGTCGTCCCAATACATGGGGATATCGTTTTCAAGGCCGTAGGCGTATTCCAACGCCCGCGCATCGTCATCGTGATACCTGACGCACACCTCGCGGTAGGCCCCGAAATCGTGCAAAAAAGACTTGATGAACAGCGACGCGCCGTCCGGGGGCGGAAACTGTCGCTCCAGTTGACGCAAGAAGACGTGGCATTCCCGCCTGGATCGTTCTTCGTAATCGGGTCGTCCGACCGGGGCGTAATCTTCTTCGATTGGCGATGGGCCAATGGTTAAGAATGGACTACTCATTGTGTTCTCCGAAAAAAAGAGCCGGGAACACCTCGCCGTTGCCGGGAGGGTTCCCGGCGTTGGGTGGATGAGTGGGTAAAAAAAGCAGCAAGGCCCAAGGCGTAATGGTTCTCCGCAGTGGATAGAAGAAAGCATCGGCACCGATGGGTCAGGCTGTCCGTACAAACGATGCGAAACGGACGGGACGATCAACGCGGATTTTCCCCGCGTCGCCGCCTTGAAGATCAGGCGGCCTAGGCATGTGGCTGACACGGTCAGCGGACATGGCGACACGGTGCCGCACGGACGCTACACGACGCCACCGAAAATAGGCAACGCGCGCCGTCCGGTTTTACGGTGAAGGGCGCGACCCGAAAAAACTTCCCCCGGTACTATCTGGGCATATCGCCGACTACGTCAGCGGGCATTTCCAGAGGCT
>BNUC01000214.1 GCA_025997075.1 Betaproteobacteria bacterium
ACCGGCGCCGTCGTAACTCATGCGAAGCAGCGTGTCACATCAAAGGGCTTTTGCTCCTTCAGGATGTGGTAGCACGCTCGCGCCAGTTTGTGCGCTAACGCTTTGGTGGCGACCATGTTGTTGGTCCCTGCGAAACGGAAAAATTAGTAGAATCGACGGCTCACGCCGCCGAGAGGACGTTTTACTCACTTGACACACGCAGGCTAATGGGTGTCCCCCATTGCCCTGCTGCTGACGCTCAGTTTCCCGCTTCCGGCGTTCGCCGCCAATACTGTAGATATCATTGACGACTCGATTTCCACCGCTGCTTGGGGCAACAGTACGGACGGTGGCGCAAATCCTGATGGTAATCTGCCACTCACTGGTAATGTGCTGAACATCCAAGGCACCGGTAAGGTGAATGGTGAAGCCAACGGTGCGCAAGCCACCAATACAAATGCAACCGTCTCCGATAACACCGTCCAAATTTTTAGCGGCGGAGAGGTTACAGGAGCCGTTGTCGGTGGGGCTGCAAATAATGGCGGCTCCGCCACAATCACCGACAACCATGTCATCCTTGATACCGGAGGCAGTGCTGGATACCTGATAGGCGGATCGGCTGGCGTTGGATCTACCTGGGTAGGCAATGCCACTGCCAATGCCAATGAAGTGATCGTCTCCGGTTCCGTGACCGGGGCGAATTGGTTTGGTGGGGCAGTATCCGGTGGAGAGGCTGTAAACTACGCTACTGGAAGCGCCGCCACCGCCAATGGCAATTTCGTGACCATTAACAGCGGCGCCAGCATATCAAGCGGGAATGTTTACGGCGGATATGCCCAGTCACCCACAAGCGCCACCGCCACCGGCAACACAGTGACGATCAATGGCGGCGCCTTCGACGCGAGCAGCGCTATTTACGGCGGTTTTACAAGCAGCACGGGAGCGGGCGATGCCTTTACCGGCAATACACTGGAACTGAATAGCGCAACGACCCTCTTCAAGGCGCAGAATTTTGCCACTGTCAAATTCGGGAATATCGGCACGGCGGACATCACGACCCTGGACACCACGCCCACAGGCGCGGCGGGAACGCCGCTGGTCAAGCTGGATACGCAGGGCAACACCATTACTTTCGCCGCGACCAGCGACATTACAGGCTCCGGCGGCATTGACAAAACCGGCACGGGAACGCTGACCCTTTCCGGCCCGAACACCTACACGGGCGGCACGACCGTCAGCGAGGGACTGCTCAACTTCAACAACACGAACAACTTCGGCACAACGGGCAACATCACCCTGAACGGCGGCGGTCTGCAATGGACAGCAAGCACCATCACGGATATTTCCGACCGATTGAACACACTGGGCGCGAACGGCGGGATATTCGACACCAACGGCAGCAACGTTTCATTTGCGAACGCGATCTCCGGCGACGGTTCTCTGACCAAAACCGGCGCGGGAACGCTCACGCTGACTCAAGCGAACAGTTACAAGGGCGGCACGACCGTGAACGGGGGAACGCTGGCGCTCTCCGGCAACGGCAGCATCGCCGACTCTTCCGGCGTCACGCTCTCTACTGCGAGCGACGCGATTTTTGATATTTCCGCCATAACCGGCGGCGGCACGACGATACAAGGTCTCAGCGGCGGCGGCGCAAGCGGCGGTAATGTCAATTTGGGCGACAGAAATCTCACCATCAATAACAGTGCGGACAATTCTTACGCCGGCATCATTTCCGGCACCAACGGCAGTCTGACCAAAACCGGCGACGGAACGCTGTGGTTGACCGGCGCAAATAGCTACAACGGCGGCACCACGGTCAGCGGCAACGGAACGCTGAAGGGCAACACCACCAGTCTGCAAGGGAACATCACCAACAACGCGAATGTGGAGTTTGCCCAAGGGACTGATGAAGCTTATACCGGAACCATGACTGGCTCCGGCAGCCTGACCAAGACCGGGAACGGAACGCTGACTCTGAGCAGCACAAGCAATGATTACGGCAACACCATCGTCCTCCTGGGAACCCTCAGCATCGCCTCCGACGACAACATCGGCGCCGGCACGAACAACACCTTGGCGGGCGGCACTTTGCGACTTGCCAGCAACACCTACACCAAAGGCTGGATGCTCGGCGGGGAAACCAATGTCAATACCATTGACACTGAAACATCGGTAATTGCCACCATGAGCGGCGCACTTTCCGGCGGCGGTCTGACCAAAACCGGCACGGGAACACTGATTCTCTCCGGCAACAACACCTACGTCGGCAATACCGCGGTCGACAATGGAACGCTGAAAGTCACCGGACTTCTGGGCAGCGACAACAGCAACGACTACGCCGGAAACATTCGCAACGATGCCACACTGATTTTCGAGCAAAGCGCGAACCAAACCCTTTCCCGAGTCATTTCCGGCACGGGCAGTCTGACCCAAGCCGGGTCGGTAACGCTAACTTTGAGTGGCAACAACACCTACACCGGCAATACAAACGTCAGCGCGGGGGGAACGCTGGCAGTCACCGGCACGCTGGGCAGCGGTACTGGCGCTGGCGGCAGCAACGACTACACCGGAGCCATCGCCAATGCCGGAACACTGGTTTTCAACCAGATCGCGAACCAGACCCTGTCCGGCGACATTACCGGCACAGGCAGTCTGACCAAGACCGGCGGCGGCGTCCTGACCCTTTCCGGCACGAACAACGCCTATAGCGGCCTGACAAGTGTCAACAACGGAACCCTGTTATTAACCGGCAAACTGACCGGCAGCAACGTCAGCGTGACAAGCGGCGGCGCGTTCTCCCTGCGCGGGGATGTAATCGTCGGCTTGCCGGGTAGCGGCAACGTCACCCTGGCAGACTCCGGCAGCACACTCAACGTCTATTCCAGCAGCAGTATCGGCGGCGACCTCACCACCAACGGCGGCACGCTGAATTTTTACCTGCCGCCTGCCATCTCCACAAGCTCCCTCCCCCTGGTGGAAGTCCAAAACGCGATCCTTACCGGCAGCCCGGTCAATCTCTACCTCGACGGCGGAACCGACCTGAGCGCTCTCAACGAGACGGAAAGCATCAGGCTCCTGCACGCGCAAGGCGCATTGAACGCCAGCCCCAGCTATCCCGACACCACGCTGAAGATTGGCGTCTCCTTAATCGACACCTCTCGTGTTTTCAGCATTGCCGCGACCAGCAAGGACCTGACCGCCACGCTGAAATCGACCTATGTTCCGCCACCCCCGCCACCCCCGCCACCACCTCCACCCCCGCCCCGCGACCAGCCCACCGACCTCACCTGGACCGGCGCGGCCAACCGTACTTGGGACATCCTGACCTCGGACAACTGGACCACAGAACCCCAATTCATCAACGGCGACACAGTCACCTTCACCGATACCGGATCCGGGCAGGTCAACATCATCAGCGGCGGCGTCCAGCCCGCCAAAGTGACTTTTACCAACACCGTGGGCCACGACTACACCGTCCGCGGCGTCATCGCCGACAACAGCACAGGCAGCACCCCGCTCAACAAAACCGGAACCGGCAACCTCACCCTGACCAATGCCAACAGCTACAGCGGCAACACCACCGTCAGCGCCGGCACGCTCATCCTCGGCGGCAGCCTCGCCAACAGCAACGTCAGCGTATCGGACGGCGCGGGCCTCACCCTCACAAACCGCCTCGGCAAAAACCTCAGCCTCGACCCCAATGCCACTTTCAACGTTTATCAAGGTGCGTCGATAGCCGGCCACCTCCACGGCTCCAACGCCCTGCTCAACTTCTACTTCCCCAATGGCACGACCAAGGACGCGACCTTGTTGAACGTCGACGGCGTCGCCTACATCATCAACAGCAGCGTCAACGTCGACCTCCTCGGCAGCAGCTCCCCGCTGAAGGCCGGCGACAGCCTCACCCTCATCAACGCAGCCACCCTCATCGGCGAGCCGCTCAACACCGTAGCCCACGGCACAGGGATGCAAGGCGTCAGCCTGCTCTACGACTTCAACCTGAGCACCCAGGAAGGCCGGCGGCTGGTAGCCAGCCTCGCGGGAAGCGAACCACCGGTTGAGCCGCCCGTCGAGCCGCCCGTCGAACCGCCAGTTGAGCCACCCGTCGAGCCGCCGGTTGAGCCGCCCGTCGAACCGCCCGTTGAACCACCCGTCGAACCGCCGGTCGAACCGCCCGTCGAGCCCCCGGTTGAACCGCCAGTTCAACCACCGGTTGAACCCCCCGTCGGCCCCAATCCCCCCGACAAGCCTGGCATCCACCTCAATCCCCAAACCAAAGCCCTGGTCGAAGGTTACACAGCCGCAAGCGCCTTCCTCACTCAAGGCGCGGACTTCCTCATCGACAAAGGACTCTCCGCCGCCCTGCAACAGACGCAATGCGCATCGGCGGATAACTGCCGCCTCGGCTTCCTCGCCCTCGGCGGCG
>BNUC01000215.1 GCA_025997075.1 Betaproteobacteria bacterium
CCAGGTTCGTTCATCAAATCTCTGGATTCCCGCCTTCGCGGGAATGACGGAGTGATGAGTAAGGCGCGATCAAGAAGCGTGTATGGGTTGAAAAAGTTTACCTTCAACTTTGTAGGCTCAAAATAAAAAGGGTTAGCTATAGTAATTGGTAAGGGTCGGCAAAACCCAGAGACGCCAGTATCGCACGTTCCTTGTCTTCCATCCGCTGCGCGTCGCCTTCGCCGGTTTCGTGATCGTAACCCAGAAGATGCAGCAGACCATGCACGATCAGGTGGGCGTAATGCGCTTCCCGCGTTTTGCCCTGTTCCTCGGCCTCGCGAGCGGCCACCGGGGCGCAGATGACGAGATCGCCTTGCAACAGAGGCTCTCTTTCGTAAACGAAAGAGAGTACGTTGGTCGGATAGTCCTTGCCGCGATAGTCGCGGTTGAGCGCCTGACCTTCGTCGGCGTCGACGAAGCGGATGGTGATCTGGGCGCCGCGTTTTCCATCGGCATTGAGCGCCGCGCGGGACCACGCGCGAATCTCCGCGCGCGCGGGGATTCCGTCCGCGCGGCTGGCGTACTGCACGCTGAGGTTGATGCGATTAAACATCTCCCCTCGCCCGCTTGCGGGAGAGGGGCGGGGGTGAGGGTGTTTTTCAGGACTCATTCTGCTTTTCCCGCGCGGCGTGCGCTTCGTAGGCCGAAACGATGTGCGCCACCAGCGGATGGCGGACAACATCTTCCTTCTGGAACTCGGTGAAGGCGATGCCGCGCACGTCCTTCAGGATTTTGCGCGCTTCAATCAGGCCGCTTTTCTGGCCGCGTTGCAGGTCGGTCTGGGTAACGTCGCCCGTCACCACGGCCTTGGCGCCGATGCCGATGCGGGTGAGGAACATCTTCATCTGTTCGGGCGTCGTGTTCTGCGCTTCGTCGAGAATGATGAAGGCGTGATTGAGCGTGCGCCCGCGCATGTAGGCCAAGGGAGCAATCTCAATGGCGCTGCGGGCGAACAGGCGGCCGACCTTGTCGAAACCCATCAGGTCGTAGAGCGCGTCGTAGAGCGGACGCAAATAGGGATCGACCTTCTGCGCCAGGTCGCCGGGCAGGAAACCGAGCCGCTCGCCGGCTTCCACCGCCGGACGGGTGAGCACGATGCGCTGCACCAGTTCCCGCTCGAAGGCGTCGACGGCGGAGGCGACGGCCAGATAGGTCTTGCCGGTGCCCGCCGGGCCGGTGCCGAAGGTAATGTCGTGTTCCTGTATCTGCCGGAGATATTCGACCTGGCGCAAGGTGCGGCCGTGCAGTTCGGTCTTGCGCGTCATCAGCGCCGGTGCGTCGTCGTCGGGCTTTTGCGAATTCCGGTAGGCCGGACGGTTGGCGATCTCGATCAGGCCAAGCTGTATTTCATCGACGGAAAGCAGGTTTTTGGCGCGCTCGTGGAACATGCGCAAGGCATCCGAGGCCTTGGCCGTCTGCTCCTTTTCGCCGCGCAGCGTGAAGCGTTCTCCTCTTCGGGCGATGGAGACATCGAAGGCCGTTTCAATCTGGCGCAGATTCTCGTCGAGAACGCCGCAGAGATTGGCCAGCCGGTTGTTGTCAAGCGGAGAGAGGGAAAGCTCGACGGCGCGCGGTTTGGCTTTGGTGGGGGTTTTAGCAGTTTTCGGAGGCATGGTTCACGACTCCAGGGTCAGGATTTCGCCGCGCAGCGAATGCGGCAGGGTCGAGGTGATGCGCACATCGACAAAGCGGTTCAGCAGGCGGGGATTCCCCTCGAAATTAACGATACGGTTGTTGTCGGTGCGCCCCGCGAGCTCGTTTCCGTTTTTTTTCGATTTTTTCTTTGAAAAGCCCTCGACAAGCACGCGCTGCGTCGTGCCGAGCATCCCGCGTGAAACGGCCTGCGCCAATTCCTCGATGCGTTGCTGAAGACGCATCAGGCGTTCGAGATGAACCTCGCGCGGCGTATCGTCGTGGAGGTCGGCGGCCGGCGTGCCGGGACGGGAACTGTACAGGAAGGAGAACGAGGCGTCGAAACCCACATCGTCAATCAGTTTCATCGTCTTCTCGAAATCCCCGGCCGTTTCGCCGGGAAAACCGACGATGAAATCCGAGGACAACGAAATACCGGGCCGGGCGACGCGTAATTTGCGCGCCAGGCTCTTGTATTCGAGGGCGGTGTAGCCGCGCTTCATCGCCGCCAGCACGCGGTCCGAACCCGACTGCACCGGCAGATGCAGGTGCGAGACGAGCTTTGGCACGCGGGTGTAGGTGTCAATCAGGCCTTGCGTCAGCTCGCGCGGATGCGAGGTGGTGTAACGAATGCGCTCGATGCCGGGAATTTCGGCGATGTACTCGATGAGCAGCGCGAGGTCGGCTTTTTCCGCTGAATTCCCCATCGCGCCACGATAGGCGTTGACGTTCTGCCCGAGCAGCGTGACTTCGCCCACGCCCTGACTGGCCAGCCCGGCGACTTCGGTCAGCACGTCCTCGAACGGCCGCGAGATTTCCTCGCCGCGCGTGTAAGGAACGATGCAGTAGGTGCAGAACTTGCTGCAACCTTCCATGATCGAGACGAAGGCCGCGCCGCCATCGACCTTGGCCGGCGGCAGCTTGTCGAATTTCTCGATTTCCGGGAAAGAAACATCGACCTGCGCCTTGCCGGAACGCCGCCGCTCGGCGATGAGTTGCGGCAGGCGGTGCAGCGTCTGCGGCCCGAACACGACATCGACATACGGCGCGCGGGCGACGATGGCCGCGCCCTCCTGACTGGCGACGCAACCGCCGACGCCGATGATGAGACCGGGCTTTTCTTTTTTCAGCGGCCGCGCGCGGCCCAGGTCGTGGAACACGCGCTCCTGCGCCTTCTCGCGCACCGAACAGGTGTTGAAGAGAATGATATCGGCGTCCTCCGGCCGGTCAGTCCTGACGATGTTTTCAGAAGCAGCAAGCACGTCGGCCATCTTGTCCGAATCGTACTCATTCATCTGACATCCGAAGGTGCGGATGAACAGTTTCCTGGGCGTGATCAATTCTCTTTAATGGAATCGACTTCCGCCTGGCTGATCAGCCAGACGCGGCGGACGGCGCCGAAATTGTCGTTGATGTAAACCACGAAAGACGGCTGCCGTATCGACATGGACATGATGATCAGGTTTTTTTCGTTGCGGAACTGGGCAATCGGCGACAACGTCAGGCGCTGATCGTCAATAACGATCGAACCGTTACCGGGGGGTGGTTGCATGAACCCCACTTTCGCTTCGGGCGGCAGGATGCGTTTCACAACATAGGTATTGTATTGCGTGGTCGAGACCTCGGGCGACGAGGCGGCGGTCTCGATGATGGCGCTGACGATCGACGCGATGAGAGGGGCAGGTAAGGGCATGAACACATTATAAACAAGCTTTGACCACTTGTGGTATCACATTAAAGTGGTCCCCGATTTCCGGGGTTGTACGGATTTTCCGAAATGCCGTCAAAAGCCGGGTGTGCGGCGTGCTTCGGTTAATCTTCCCACGGCTGACTACGACTAAAATGAAAACCCCCGGCGTGCCGGGGGTTTGTTTCCGGGATGTCAGGCATCTGTGTTGTGCGGTGTTCGCTCACCTCAAACTGGCGTCTAAACGTCGGACTGTAAAGCCACTGAGTTGGACTGGTTGATGGAGGCGAGTTTTCCTGCCAGGAAGTCGTCGTAACCTTTTTGCACCAGTTCGTAGGTTTTCGAGACGCCGCTGGCCACCTCGCCGTTGAACACCTGTAGACTTTCCAGAATGTCCTTGGCTTCTCCATAGCCTTTTTCAAATCCGCCGCGAATCAGCGAGACAAAATCGGTGGCGAGTTTTTCCGGGTCTTCCCCAGGATGCTGCTTGGCATAGCTTTCGTAAAAGCCGGTGGAAAGGCTCAGGATGCGCCCGGCCGTGGCTTCGGGCGAATTATCCTGAGTGGCGGCAGCGTTCTGAATGGCGTTGGCGCCGAATTCCGGGGCCAGCAGTTCGTTGATGCGGTCGATGGCGGCGCGGAACAACAGCGACTGTGAGTTGTCGCCGGCAGTCAGCGAGACTTTGGCGGAGGCTTCCAGTATCTGCACATTCAGTTGTTGCTTGGCGATGAGGGCAACGTTACCCTTGATATTTGCACGAGGCGCGTCCGCTTGCTGCTTGTGTTGTATCGGGCGATTGCTACGCCCCATTTATGTTACATAAAGGAGAATCATCATGGCTATCACACCCGTTGCCGCCAGTAACACCGCCGCCGTCCAGCAAAATTACGGGAAACAGGAAAACACCCAGGCAGAAGCCGCCGCCTCGGAAAATATCAAGGGTAACGTTGCCCTCATCGCCAAGCAACAACTGAATGTGCAGATACTGGAAGCCTCCGCCAAAGTCTCGC
>BNUC01000216.1 GCA_025997075.1 Betaproteobacteria bacterium
GGCCACCTTGGCCTCGCACGCTCCGCAAGCGGGGCGAAGGGATTGACCGCAGTGCTCCGCAGGAAATATTGTCCATCATTTCAACAACATTCATCGTAAAACTAACTCCGGTTGAAACCCCGCCCTTCAGGGCGGGCGTTAGACCGACAGGCCTGGAGGCCTGTCGCTAATTTCTTGCTGAGGTTTTCTGTTCGGGTTCGGCTGAGAGCGCGATGCCCAGCGAGACCAGGCTGAGCCCGGCGTCATCCAGACGCTGGCGCAGTGTTTCCGCGTCAGAACGCATGACTCCAAGCGATGCTTCCTTATTGACGTCAATGGACAGCGAAATCTGGTTGCCAAGCAACTGGAGTCTGGCGCTGATGCCTCCCATACCCGGAAAAGACAAGTCGAGACGGGTACGCCAGCTTTGAGTCTCCGGATCATCCTCAGCCTGTTGATTATGTCCGTCTTCCTCAATCTCCCAGCGCATGTCCTGACCCGGCCAGATCTGGCCTTGCCAGACGAAAGTCTGATTGGCCAGCGCTTCCAGTTGATGGTGTACGATGCCCTGGACCTGGGGAGCCACGATTTGTCCGGCGGCTTGCGGATTGGCGCCTGCCGCGGCCTTCTGGGCGGAGGCGGCGCTGGCCTCCGTGGCTTCCCTGGCCGCTGTCTGGATTTGTCCGGCGGTTTGCGGGTTAGCGCCTGCCGCGGCCTTCTGGGCGGATGCGGCGTTGGCCTCCGTGGCCTCCGTGGCTGCTGCCTGGATTTGTCCAGTGGTTTGCGGATTGGCGCCTGCCGCGGCCTTCTGGGCGGATGCGGCATTGGCTTCTGTCCGGACGAGGGACTGTTCCGCCCGGTTTGCCTGTGTTTCGGCGTCGGGCGGTACCGCTACCGAAAGCTTTCCTTGCGGTTCCCGCATCAACTCCATTTTTGCGAGACGCCCTTCGATCCATTCGGCCTGGTGCGACTCATAGAACATGCCGCTGCGCGTGATGGCTTCCTTGAGCAACGGCAGGATATCCTGCGCGTTGCCCGGCGGTGTTCCGGCAAGCGGGCGATTACCGTTGAGCGCCAGAGCCTTGCCCTCTTTTTCAGCGCCATTGGCGCCGGAAAAAAGCTGACTGATCAGTTGTCCGGTTCGTGAGAGCGTCGATGTGACGGATTCCTTGCCCCCGTCGGCTCCACCCTTTCGCTGCGAGAGGACCGCCAGCGCGAGTTTGCCTTCCGATTCCGTGACTTCGAGTTCGAGTGAATCGCCGGCCTTGGCTGAAAATGGCAAGGCGAGCGTGATGTTGCGCTGGTTGACCAGCGCGCGATACGTTCCATTCGGAAGCATGGCCTGAACTTCCGCCATCAGCCGTTGTCCGACGGTGAAGTCGGAGAGCTTGTCGGTGATTTCCTGGACAGGAGCAACGGGCCTGAGCGTCAGTTCCGCGGAAGCTTGCTGGCGGCTGACAAGGTCGGGAGGGATCATCATGGCCGGTACTCTCCCACTCTCCGATCAATCCGGTGAGGAATGTTCAGGAATGTTCAGGAATGTTCTGACGAGGCTTCTTCACTTTTGAGCGGAAATTTCCGAAAAACTTCCAGTAAAGGTCGCACCTGCTCCATCCAGGGGCTGACCCGCGCCGAAATCCGTTTCTCGGACTCAAGTAACTCGGCGATCTGCTTTGCCGCTTGTGTACGTTCCTTGCCTGTCAGTTGGTCCAGGGGAAACCGCTGTAATTCGACAATTTTCGGGTGGATACGCCGCCATTCACCATCAAGACCGTCCCAGTCGAGCACATCGGCCAGGGCAATCATCCGTTGATGGCTTTCGCCGATGTGGTCAAGCAGGGATAGAACGGCAACGGCATCCATCGCTGATTTCTTTTGTTTGCTTAACGCGCCGGATTTTCAACAGCCTCGCCGGACGCATTGATATGTTTGCCAATGTCTACCCACGCGCCATGAATCTCGGTGAGCAAACTCAATACTTCGTCGAGCGCCGCCGTATCATTATTCAGATTGGCATGCATCAGCCGCCGGGCCAGGTAATCGTAAAGCGCGGAAAGATTCTGCGCCAGATCGCCGCCTTCCTCGAGATTGAGGCTCTCGCGCAAACCGTTGAGGATGATATCGATGGCCTTGGTGACGGCGTTGCCTTTTTTCTGGATGTCGCCTTCCTCCATGCCGGCGCGGGCCACGACAACGGCCTGACGGGCGCCCTCGAAAAGGAGCACGATCAACTGGTGAGGGCTGGCCGTGGATACGGCCGTCTCGACGCCTACGTTGCCGTAGGCGTTGATCGGATCAAATTTGCTTCCAAACATTTATCGCGCTCCTTGTTTTCGATCCTCAAAAGTCACCAAGCGTTCATCTCAGATTGGCCAATGAGGACAACTGCGAGGTGAGAGAATTACTGGTGCCGGTCATCGACGCCAGCATAGTTTCCAGATTGACGAACTGTTTCTCATAACGCGCCTGCATGATCACCACCCGCTTTTCCAGAGCACCGATACTATCATTAAGGCGACTTTTGGTCGAGTTGAGTCCATCCAGCTTGCTGCTGATCAGACCATCCGTGCCGTTCATCTGCGTGGTCAGCGCGTTGTAGGCAGAACCATAAGCGGAGACGGTTTTGACCACCGAGGCGAAATCGGTTTCCATTGCAGACTTGAGCTTGGTCGAGTTGATGCTGAGCACACCTGTGGCGGAGGACTCGATGCCGAGATTGGCCAGGGCCGGGAAGGCGCCGCTGGCGTCCGCCGGGACCGTGGAAAGCAAGCCGCGTAACTGGTCGGTGACGCCTCTTAACGCGCTGTCGCCGTTAAAAATTCCAGTGTTTTTTCCCTTCGGGTCGTAACCGGAAAGTCCGGCCACCGTGCTGCGCACCTTGTTGTAGGCATCGACGAAAGTCTTCACTTTAGCTTCAAAATCGGCGCTGTCGTTACTGACGGTCAACTGGCTCTCGCCGGTTGACTTTAGCGTCAGGGTGACGCCAGTGACCGCATCGGTGATGGTATTGGACGATGTACTGGCAAGAGTGATGTCGTCGATGCTGACTTCGGCGTTCTGCGCTGCGGCAATTTGCGACATGCTACTGTTGGCGGTCGGCTGGGCAGGATCGAAGTTGAGGCCGCTGATGTTCGAAGAAGTCAGCTTGATCGTGTTGGCCGTGCCCGATTCATTGCTCGTAAGTACGAGTTGCTGACCGTTCTGGCCGTTGACAACCGTAGCCGAGACAGCCGCGTCAGAACTGTTGATCGACTTGGCGATATCGGCCAGCGAGGCATTCGCGGCGATGTTTATGGCGCTTTCCTTGCCGTTGATTTCGATCTTCAGCGAGCCGCCAGCCGAAGTGTCGATGTCGCCTGTCGTGGCCAGTTTGTGGCTGCTTGCCAATTTCGTAACGTTGATCTTGTAAGTGCCGGCTACGGCCTGGTCGCTCGTCGTGACCGAAGCGAAATCGGCATTGGACAGCGAACCCTTGAAAGAATAGAGCTTGCTGCTGTCCGAGAGGCCCTTGGCCGCTTCCTGCAGGGAAGCGATGGCGCTTTTGACCTGGCCCAGCGAGGAAATTTTGCTGTCCGTGGCGGAAAGCTGTTTCTGCGCGCGTTCGAGCGGTTGCCGTTCGTAAGCCATCGATGCCTTGACGAGATTGGCGACATCCAGTCCGGAGATGATGCCTGATGCCTGTATAGCCATGATTTACTCCTTTAAGCTTTTTGCTTGATCAGCAAGCCTTGCAACTTGTCCATTGCTTGCGCGAGATCAAGCATTTCCTGGGATGGAATCTGCCGGATGACATCCTGTGTCGTACGGTCGATTACCTTGACCACGGTACGTCCGGAGTCTTCGTCGATCGAGAACTTTATATCGCTGGCAGCCTTACTGACAAATTCCTGGATTTTTTCCACCACCGACTGGAGTTCGCCAGGCTTGTCCGGATCAAGCGCGGTCGGATCGCTGGCCTGGACGGCTTGCGTCTGTTGCATCTGTTGTGCCTGAACGGACGGCGAGGAAGACGCAGCTTCACGCGCGCGCTCCGTTCCTGCGACACTTGTCTGCCCTGGGTTGATGTTGGCCGGTTTCTGTGGTGGAAATGCCGCAGTGGCATGATTGTTAATCTCGTTGACGTTCATGATCTTTTCACTCCAAGGCTATGAGAAACCCGGCACGGGTATCGGACCCATGCCGGGAGCTGGGAGAGCTTTGTTTACTTACCTTAGAAGCGAGAGGACATTCTGCGGGACGGAGTTCGCCTGGGAAACCATGGCGACGCCGGCCTGCTGGAGAATCTGGGCGCGGGTCAGGGCAGCGGTTTCGGCAGCGAAATCGGCGTCCATG
>BNUC01000217.1 GCA_025997075.1 Betaproteobacteria bacterium
TCACAATGTCGGCGCGCAGCCCTTCACAGATAGTAAACACATGCGCCACACGGCGCACTACTTCGGTTTCGATTCTTTTGGTGATGCGGTAGCGCAGGCTGCCTTCACGCGTCGTCCCGTGATCGACAGCGGCGTCTTCCCAGAATGCACGAATCTCGTAGACGACCGGTAGACCGAGGCGACGTCCGGCACGCAACGCGGGAATGGCATTAAGTACCGGCGAATGGGCATGCAAGATGTTGGGGCGAACCTGCCGGGCAACTTCGATCAAGCGTTCTTCCAGCCGCCGCATCAATAATACTTCGCCGAGTACTGGCATTTTTGCCGCCGGGCCGGTCACGGCCGGTGTGCGGTAGAAGTGCCAGCCATCGACATCTTCTTCGGTCACCGCGCAGTCGACGTGTTTGGGCGAGGTCAGATGGAAAGTCTCCCAACCAAGCTTTCTTTGCTCGCGCAGGAGGGACAAGGTGCGGAAGGTATAACCGCTGTGCAGCGGAATCGAGTGATCGAGAATGTGAAGGATACGCGGAGTCATGGCGTCACCGGCGAGGTCGGAGGAATACTGGCTGGGCTAGACGCGCCGTTATCGAGCACATTGCGCAGGAATGCCTCGAACATCAGCAGCGTCCACAGCGAAGCGCTGTAATCGCGCACGCCAGACTGATGCGCGTCGACCAGGTGCTGTAGATAGCTGCGGTTGAACCAGCCGGTCTCCGCCAGACGCGACCCCAGCATGGCCTCGCGCACACGTTCCTTGAGCGGTCCACGGAACCAGCGGGCCAATGGCACGGAAAAGCCCATCTTCGGGCGATACAGCACTTCATGCGGCAGCATTGGTTCCATCGACTTCTTGAGCAGATATTTGCCTTCCTGCCCACGCAGCTTGAATGACGACGGCAGACTTGCCAGCCACTCGACCAGCGTGTGATCCATCATCGGCGCGCGCACTTCCAGCGAATGCGCCATGCTGGCCCGGTCAACCTTGGTGTTGATATCCCCGACGAGATAGGTTTTGAGGTCGAGATACTGGATCAGAGCGAGCGGATCATCCGTTTCCGCGCGCGCCGCATGGCGATCGAACACGTCCTGCGCTTTGTAGCCGCCAAGCTCGCGCTTCAAACGATCGCTGAACAACTGCTTGCGCATCGACCCGCGCAGGATCGAAACAGAATGGAAATACGCCTCGACCGAAGTCCGCGCCATGCCCTCGAAGGTCGTCTTGGCGCGCAGGAAGCGCGGCGCCCAGTCGGCCTTGGGATACAAGCATCCGAGCAGCCCGAACACGGGGCGGCGGATGCCCAGGGGCAGCATCGAGCGCATCCGCTCTTCCATCATGTGCAATTTGTAACGCCGGTAGCCGCCAAAACTCTCGTCCCCGCCATCGCCGGACAAGGCTACAGTGACATGCCGGCGCGCCAGCTCGCAAACACGGTAGGTGGGAATCGCCGAGCTGTCGGCATACGGTTCGTCGTAAAGTCGCGCCAGCGTATCGATGAGATCAAAGTCGTCGCTCTCGACGACATCGATGAAATGGCGGGTTTTGTAGCGTTCCGCGACCTGCCTGGCGAATTCCGACTCGTTGAACGCCGGATCGGTAAAGGCGATCGAGCAGGTATTGACCGGCTCGTCCGACAGTCCCGCCATCAGCGCCACGACGGCGCTGGAATCGACGCCGCCGGACAAGAAAGCGCCGAGCGGCACTTCCGAAATCAAACGCAGACGGACCGACTCCCGCAAGCGGGCGACGAGTTCTTCCCGAGCCGCCATTTCGTCGATCTTTTCGTTCTGCGTGAAACGCACGTCCCAGTATTCTTTCGGCTCGCCCGGTTTTTCTCCACGCCTGACCAGCAGGGTACAGGCCGGCGGCAACTTCTTCGCCTGCGCGAAAATGCAACGCGGCTCGGCCACATAACCCAGCGCGAAGTATTCCTCAACGGCCAATGGATCGATGTCCTTGCGCAAACCACCGTGCGCAAGCATCGATTTCAATTCAGAACCGAACAGCAAGGTGCCGTCATCCAAAAACGCATAATGCAATGGCTTGACGCCCAAGCGATCGCGCGCCAGGAACAGGCAGTCCCGATTGCGATCCCACAGCGCGAAAGCAAACATGCCGCGAAAGCGTTTAACGCATGCCTCGCCCCAGGCTTCCCAGCCATGAACAATGACCTCGGTGTCGCTGCGGGTATGGAAAACATGCCCGAGCGCCTGCAGTTCAGGGATCAATTCCTGAAAATTGTAGATTTCGCCATTGAAAACGACACAGACGCTGCCGTCCTCGTTGTACAGAGGCTGCTGGCCGGTAGCGAGGTCGATGATCGACAAGCGTCGATGTCCCAAGCCAACGCCCGGCTCGATATGAACGCTGCCTTCCACCGGCCCGCGGTGATGCTGCGATTCGTTCATTCGTTCCAGAACCGCCCGGTCGATTTCCCGTCGACTGCGGACATCAAAAATTCCTGTTATTCCGCACATGCTTCCTGTCCGTTCACGCTATCCATCTGTTCATCCGCATCGTCAGTGTCAGTTCGACCGATGCCCTGCTCGTTCCAGGCCACGGTCGTACAGACTTTGATAGTGCGCGACCATGGCTGTCAGGCTGTATTTTCGTTCAACCGCTTCCCGACCAGCCAACCCCAATTGCCTGGCATGAGCACGCTGTCCGGCCAGACTTACGATCTCCGAGGCCATGGCCGACACGTCGTTGACCGGAATCAGCTTTCCGGTCTTTCCCTCCTCGATCAACTCTCCGTTTCCTCCGACATCCGTTGCCACCACGGGCAGTCCGCTTGCCATCGCCTCAAGAATCGTGTTCGAGATACCTTCCGCAAGCGACGGTAACACGAAACAGTCGAGGCCACGCAAAACCTCCGGCACATCATTTCGCTCACCCGGCAACCACGCTAGATCAGCACAACCAGCTTCTTCCAGAATTGCCAATGATTCCTTGCGCAACGGTCCGTCGCCAATCATGACCAGACGCAACGTTGCTGCCAATTCCGGCGCTTGGCGAAGCGCCAGCACGAACGCTTTCGCCAGATCCGTCTGGTTCTTGACCGTCTGCATGCGGCCAACCGTCCCAAGCAGCCACAGATCCTCGCCGACAAACGGACAACCGGGAATCGCTGCTCGGCACGGCGCAGGAGAAAAACGCCGCGCGTCGACACCGTTGTATATCTGGAAAACCCTGCTCGACGAAATACCGACCATTTTAGTCAAATACTGTTCGAGGTCGCGCGACAGAGCAATGTAATAAGTCACAAACGGGCTGTAGCAACGCCGTATCCACTGGCATTTCCTGTTGCTCCCGTCCAGATCGCCCACATCGCGCCCATGCTCGCCATGGATGCGTACCGGCACGCCGGCTGCCCACGCAGGGACAGTCACTTCCAGCGCGCCCAGGTTTCGGGTATGCGCGATCGCCGGTCGCAATCTCCTGAAAAGCCGGAACAGTCGCGGATAGAGCCACAGCGAATGTCCCGGTTGCTTGTTCAAGGCGATGAACTCGACGTCATCACGCGTGATGCGCCGACTAAAATCGGTGATTTCGGTCAACGCAATGATGACGTGCCGATACGCTTCCGACGGCATATGATTGATCAGGTTGACCACGCCATTCTCCAATCCGCCAACGTCGAAACGGTAGATGACATGGGCAATCAACGGCCGTCGATCGTTCGGCTTATTCATGGCCTTGCCCGGTCCTTTGCAGAACATTCCCGATAGCCGGGGCCGCCGTACCGACGAAGTCCTGTAGAACAACATTCGGATCGCCCGTCCCCTCCCCGTCCGTATATACGATAACGACCGCCGAATCGTCACCCTGCCCAAGCAAGCTGTACAGCGCGGTGTAGGCTTTCGCCAGATAATCATTGGACGTCCACCGGCCGTTGATCCAATACCACTGCCAGATGGACAGGCGATCACCCGTCGCGGAACGCAGCTCGCCCGTCTTGACGCTGAGCGATGTTCCACCGATATCCGCCGTCAATGCGCCTCCGGCTGTTTTTTTCCAGTAATGATCGGAACTTTTCACCAGCGCATTATTGGAACTCACCAACTTCCGGTCTTCGCTCTGATTCCGATAGTAAGCGAGGAAAAGCCCGACCGTTTGCCCGTTTTTCGTGTAGCTCTGGCGCAAGGAAGCCAAAGCCGCCGTAAATTGCGGCGTCCAGTCCGACAGCTTCCCAACGCCGCTCGTCCAGCCTGGTATCGGCGCAAGTGTTTCGATCCGGGCGACATCGGGCTTCACATTCTGTTCGATATGCCATTCCACGAACGGCCAGAGCGCTGCCAGAACGGCGCTC
>BNUC01000218.1 GCA_025997075.1 Betaproteobacteria bacterium
GTACTTCCTGCCGCAGGACGGCCAGGCCGGCGCCGGCGACGATGTCCGCGCCCTGGTGAGTCAGCAGGAATCCCGCGAGGTAGCCTTCGGAGAGGGCTTTCAACTGGGGATTGAGCCGGGGGCCGCCACTCGTATCGGGGCCGGGGGCCACCGGGGGGGGCTCAACCGGGGTAACCGGCGGTTCAACCGGGGCAACCGGGGGAACGACCGGGTCGACGGGAGGTTCAACCGGGGCAACGGGAGGCTCAACCGGGTCGACCGGGGGAATGACCGGGTCGACCGGTGGGTCAACGGGACCAGGATCGGGGGTAACCGGAGGCGGTGGCGGCGGTGGCGGTGGCGGTGGCGGTGGCGGTGGTGGAGGTGGAGGTGGCGGTGGAGGCGGAGGTGGTGGGTCAACGGGATCAGGATCGGGGGTAACCGGAGTTGGCGCGGAAGCCAGGGTAGCGATCAGCGTGTCGTTCCGGACGCTGAGGTTAAAATCGTAGAGCAGGGAGATGCCTTGCATTCCTGTGCCCGAGCTTGTGGGATTGGACGGAGTACCGCTAAGGTCTGATGCGTCAATGAGCGTCAGCGTATGGCCCACTTGCAGGGGAGAGGCGCCTGGGCTTGCCTCGATGCCGACATGGACGGTGCTTTGGGTGATGTCCGCCGTGCCGGTGACGGTGAGCAGTGTTGCGTTGTTGGCCGCGCTTGTCGGTACGTAGAAGTTGAGATGGGCGTTGGCGGCGTTGAGGTCGCCGCCGATTGTTCCGCCTTGTCGCCAGTTCATCGTTCCGCCACTGGGGAGACTGACGTTTTGTCCGGCGGTTCCGGAGAGGTTGAAGACCGCGCCGCTTTCGACGCTGACGGTGCTGTTGATCAGCGTTCCTGTCAGGGCCAGGGTTCCGGTTTTGACCGTCGTGTCACCGCTGTAGTCATTCGTTCCGGAGAGGGTGAGGGTTCCCGTGCCGGTTTTGGTGAGGCCGCCGTCGTTGAGTACGCCGCTGATGTTGCCCGCCAGCGTGACGTTGTTGTTGTTGGTGTGGAGAATACCGCCGCCCGTGCCGAGGGGATTGAGACGGTTGGAGATGTCGAGCGTGTTGCCATCCGCCCATTGCAGTCCGCCGCCGTCGAGGGTGATGTTTCCCGTGCCGAAGTTGTTCGCGGCGTTGAAGTTGATGAGTCCGGCGGAAACGGTGGTGTTGCCGTAGCTGTTGGTTCCGGTGAGGGTGAGGATGCCGGAGCCGGTTTGGGTGAGGTTCCCGGTGCCGCTGATGTCTCCGGCGTGGGTGAGGTCATCGGAGCGGTTGAAGAGGAGATGGGCGTTATTGTTGATCGCAATATCGCCAGGAAGACTGCCACTCGTGCCGCCGTCGCCGATTTGCAGGGTTCCGTCGGAAAGAGTGGTGAGACCGGTGTAGCTGTTGTCGGCGGTGAGGATCAGGGTTCCCACGCCGTCTTTGGTGAGACTGCGGCCATTCCAGTCCGGGTTGGGGGTTTTGTCTTCGAGAATCGAGCCGACGGTGAAGCTGTCGTCCGCGTTGGCGATGTCAAAGGTTCCGTGCGCGTCGTTCAGCCGGTTCCAGGCGAGGAGGCTGTCCAGTTGCAGTTCGGTGCCGCCGTTGATTGCGTGGATGCCTACCAGATCGAGATAGTGCGCCGCGGGCAGGGCGACTCCGCCGATGGTGAGGTCGAAACTTCCGGTGATGATGCTGTTGGAGTGGATGATCGTCGTGGGTGAGAGGTAGCCGATGATGTCCAGGGTGGCGTCGCTGCCGATGGTGAAGCTGTCCGCGTTGATGATGCTGCTTCCTCCCAGGGCAAGGCCCAGGGTGGTGTTGTCCGCGACCGTGAACGCGCCGGTGGTGAGGGTTTTTCCGGCGGTGATGTTGAGCCGGCCGCCGGCGAGATGAACCGCGTCCTGGCTTACGTTTCCGTCGAGGATCAGGGCGCCGGCGCCCATTTGGGTGAGCGTGCCGGTGCCGCTGATGTCTCCGGCGTGGGTGTGGGTGTGGGGATCGGAGTGCTTGAAGGTGAGTTGGGCGTTATTGATGATGTTGCCGGTAAGGCTGCCGCCGGTTCCGCCATCGCCGATTTGCAGGGTTCCGCCGGAAACGGTGGTGCCGCCGGTGTAGGTGTTGGTTCCGGTGAGGATGAGGGTGCCGGAGCCGGTTTTGGTGAGGTTCCCGGTGCCGCTGATGTCTCCGGCGTGGGTGAGATCATCGGAGCGGTTGAAGAGGAGATGGGCGTTATTGACGATGTCGCCAGGAAGGCTGCCACTGGTGCCGCCGTTGCCGATTTGCAGGGTTCCGTCGGAAACGGTGGTGAGACCGGTGTAGCTGTTGTCGGCGGTGAGGATCAGGGTTCCCGCGCCGTCTTTGGTGAGGCGGCCTGTGCCGGAAAGGAAGTCGGAAATGACGCCGGACAGGGTTTGAACCACGCTCTGGTTCTGGTTGAAAAGCAGTGTTCCGGCATTGGCGAGGGTTCCGGCGTAGCTGCCGTTGCCCAGAGTGCCGGTTACTTCCAGCGTTCCCTCTGCGATAGTGGTGTTGCCGGTGTAGGTATTGGCCCCGGAAAGGGTGAGGGTGCCGGAACCGGTTTTGGTGAGGCTTGTGCCGTCCCAGTTGTAGGTGGGATAGGGGCTGGCTGTAGTATTGTCCGCGAGAACCGCGTCGACGGTGAAGCTGTCACCCGCGGTGAGCAGGTTAAAGGTGCCGTGCGCGTCATTCGTCCGGTTCCAGGCGAGTGTGCTGCTCAAGAGCAGGTCGTTGCCGTTTTGTTGGGTGGAGAGATCGAGATAGTTTGCCGGATCCAGGAGGCTTCCGTCGAGGGCGATGTCGGTGAAACTGCCGGAGAGGTTGTCGGAGTTGATGATCGTCACAGGTGAAGCGTTGGAATCGTAACTGTCGTAGCCGGTAATGTTCAGCGTGGTGTTGGAACCGATGTCAAAACTCTCCGCGCTGATCGTTTTGTCGGCGGCGATATTGAGCTTGCTTTCGTTGAAACTGACCGTAGTGACCTGGCTATCGTCCGTGACGTTCCAGGTGGCGTTGTTGTCGAGGCTGAGATGGGTGTCGCCCGCGCCCGTGTTGTTGATGGAGCCGGTCAGGGTGGCGTGGTCGAGGTTCAAGCTCAGGTCAATACCGTTGGGCGCATTGTTGATGACATCGCCTTTGAGCGTGGAATCGGTTGCGTTGAGCGTGAGCGTGTCTGCTGCGGTACCGGCTGCGATCGTCAACAGTTCCGGCGCTTCAATCGACGAGCCATTCTTCAGGGTGATATCGACAGTGTTCCGGGCAGCACTGATTTGACTGTCCAGCATGATGCCCGTATCTTCCGAAGATACTTGCACATTATCCAGCGTGATTTTTGTTACCGCCGGGTTGGTATCCGCCGGACTCCATGTGCGGACTCTTATACCGCGCGAATCTATTCCAGTAAGATTCATCGTGCTGTTTTTCAGCTCAACATCGGCGCCGTGTTGGACATGTATCCCGGTAACTCCCCAACTAATTCCTATTTTGTCTTCGGCGCTTTGATCGCTATGCCCCTTGATTATCAGGTTTTCCCCGGTAAACTTTCCATTCATTTCGACAGCAATAGCATGGCCATAGCTCGGTGACGTGTTTCCGCCAAGGATATGCAGTTTGATCGTCGAGTCTTTGATGTTTACAGTACCGCTAGCATATGCCATTACCCCATACAACCTCGCATTTGTGCCAATCGCGTTGATCGTCATATTTTCTGCATCGAGCCGGCCAGTACTACCTGTAGCGTTGAGTCCATAAATATAAGTATTGGTGCCAGTGGGTGGAGACATACCCTGGCTATCCAGCGTAATCGTCCCGCCATGCATTTCAATCGTGCCATTGTTAGCGAATACCGCATAGCCGCTCCCTCCACCCGCATAGACAGGCAGGAGCGAAACATTGGTCAGACCACCAGTGGCATTGAGAACGATATTGCTGCCGTTATTAGCGGCGGCGATGCCATGAGCAAGACCAGAAACCGTGATGTTGTTTGTCCCCTCCAACGTGATCTGAGCACCGTTATTGGCGAAGATGCCATGAGCAGCATTACCGGAAGTGGTGACGCTAATTCCGTCTAACGTAGTGGAACCTCCGTTCGAACTAAGGGATTGTTACCAAATAACATTAACAATTAAATAAAAATACTGAACAGTATCTGGATGAAAAATAGAGAGACTGTTGTGATGCAAAAACGCATCCTGCAAACACTTCCGCTGCTCAATGAGTTA
>BNUC01000219.1 GCA_025997075.1 Betaproteobacteria bacterium
GCGCGGCGGGTGACGCTTGCTCATGCGTTGCCGGCGCGGTTCGTCCCCACGGCGCTGGAATCGCGCTGGCCGGCGCAACTGGGCGCGGACGGCGCTTTGCAGATCGAGGCGCGACCGGGTGAGGACACGGTCACGGTGACGGCGCGTTTGTCCGAGCCGCTGGCGCAAGTTAAAGTCGTGCTGCCGGAAGTTGTCGGCGGGAACGGCGCGGAAACTGAGCAGGAAACAGCGCAGGAAGTCTGGAGTTACGAAGCCGCGCCGGCGCTGCGGGTGACGGCGATGCTGCCCGGCGAGAGCGCTGCGGGAGGAGGAACAGAAACTGCGGTCGCGGTTGACCCGCGTCAGGCCGGCGTCCCGGCGCAATGGCAACGCCTGCCCGCCTTCGCAGTGGGCCAGGATAGGGTTTTGCGGGTCGAAGAACGTTCGCGCGGTCAGGGTAATCAAGATGGCGAAAACCATCGCCTGAGCCTTAAACGCACGATGTGGCTCGATTTTTCCGGCGACGGTTTTTTCGCCCGCGACCGTATCGACGGCGTCATGCGCAAGACCTGGCGTTTCGATGTGGCGCGTCCCTATACTCTTGAACGGGCCGACAGTCTGGAGAACAGCATCGACCGCTCCACGCGGAACGGGCGGCAGGCGCGCGACGCCCTCCTCGCCCGTAGCGATGCGGCCCTGCTGGTAACGAAAGGGATGGAAGAGGGCTTGACCGGGGTGGAATGGCGCACGCCGCAGGTGACGCTCAACGCCAGCGTGCGTCTGAATACGGAGGCGGGAATGAGCACCCGCTTGCCGGTCACCGGTTGGCGGACCGCGTTCGACAAGGTCGCTACCACTTTGCATCTGCCGCATGGTTACCGCCTCATCGCGGCGCCGGGCGCGGATACCGCCGCCGGGGCCTGGGTGGAGGAATGGACGATTCTGCGGGTTTTCTTCACCGTGCTGTTCATGCTCATTGCCTGGCGGCTGTGGGGGCGGATGGGCGGGCTGATGACCGGGGTCTATCTGTTTCTCGCCACGCCCGAGGCCGGCGCGCCGATTGACGCGCTGATAGCAGTCATTGTTCTGGTGCTGGTGCGTCAGGCGCTGCCGCAGGGGCGGTTAAACAAGGTGTTTCGCGGCATGGAATGCCTCGCCTTCATAGGCTTCGTGGTGATGGCGATTTTCTTCATGCCGACGCAGCTTCGCTATGCGCTCTACCCGCAACTGGAAGATACGCAGTGGACGCCGTTCGGCCCGTCCGTGTTTAAGTTGGGTACGGTCGTTGATGATTGGGACGAAAAACCCGCGTCGATGGAGATGATGGAAGAGCGTGGAGTGGCAACAGCGCCAGTGATACCACCACCTCAGGCAGCAATGTCGCCTCCGCCTCCGGTAGCGGACATGGCGGCGAGGGAATCAAACAACCCGGCACGCACTCGCCAGTTATCCAAAACCGTGGCCTCGCTCATGGTTGCGCCTGCCTCGCCCGCGCCGCTGGCGCAGAAACAGCGCTACGCCCAGAGCACCGTCACCCAGACCGGCGGCGGCGAACCGGACTGGAACATGGGGCGGCAATACCGCCTGGAATGGTCGGGGCCGGTGACGGCGGATCAGGACGTGCGCCTTATCCTCTGCCCGCCCTGGCTCACCCGTCTGTTGCGTCTGGTGATGGTGGGCCTGCTGGGCATGCTCGTCTGGAGGCTGCTACGGGCGATACTCCCGCCCCGGCGCGGACAAAGCGAGGGTCGGACGGATAGCGCTCCGCTTGCAACCTCCGCTTCGCCCGCCACGAACGCGGCGGCCCTGCTCGTCATGCTGACCATTGTCAGTGGCGGCGCGCTGCTCGCGCTGCCCGGCGCGGCGCAGGCCGCGGCTCAGGGAGAAGCGCAGGCGGTGAGCGCCCTGCCATCGCCGGAGATGCTCGAAGACCTGAAAGCACGTTTGCTGGAAGCGCCACAATGCGCGCCGCATTGCTTCAATCTGGCCTCGGCGCGTATCGACGCCGCCAGTGATGTTTTCCACGTGCTGCTCGAAGCGCACGTCGAGGTGGCCAGCGCCATTCCGTTGCCGGAAGCGCGCGCGCCGCTGATTCTGCGCACGGTGCGCGTCGACGGCGAGAGCCGTCCGTTGCTGCGGGTCGAGGGACGCAATTATCTGGCGCTCGCGCGCGGAGTGCATCGTGTCGAGCTGGATTACCTGCCGGCGGGCGACCGCGTATCGCTCCAGTTCCCCGCCCATCCGGCGCGGGTCGAGATTAGCGAAGTCAGCGGCAAGACATGGCAGGTGGAGGGTGTGGATGAAAACCGCCTCCTGCGTGAAACGCTGAATTTCACCCGTGTTGGCGCGGTAGTGGTTCCGGCAACTACCGGAAATAACGAAGAAGACGAGGGAGATGAAGAAGATGACGCCCGCCCCGCCGGAGAAGACGCGGTGAGCGGCGTCGGGCGGGCCGCGCAGCCCTTCCCGGCCTTCATTCATGTCAGCCGCGAGCTTGACCTCGGCCTGGACTGGACCCTGCACGCCGAGGCGCGGCGAATCGCGCCGCGTGAAGGCGGTTTTACCCTCGCCGTGCCACTGCTGGTGGGCGAACACGTCATCACGCCCGATATCCGTGTGCATGGGGAGATATCGGATGAAAGCACCCAGGCCGGAACGGTGCATGCCGCGTTCGGGCACCAGGATACGAGCTTTGTCTGGAATTCACGCCTCGACAAGCGTCCCGCGCTTGAACTCGTCGCTCCGGCGCTGGACGAACGCGCCGAAACCTGGCGGGTCACGGTCGGTCCTTCGCTGCACCTGAAATGGAACGGCGTGCCGGTGACGCTGGCGAACGCCAACGACGATCGACCCGTGGTGTTCGAATTTCACCCGCTACCCGGCGAAAAACTCACCCTCACTGTCAACCCGCCGGAAACCGCGCCCGGCGCGGCGCGCGCCATCGACCAGGTTCGCCTCGCGGGAGAGGTCGGGGAACAGACGAGCCAATACACGCTCGACTTCACCCTGCGCGCCAGCCAGGGCGGCGAATTTCCGCTCAAGCTGCCGGAAGGGGCGGAACTGCTGCGCGTCGAGACCGACCAGCGCCCCTTGAACATCGAAGCCCACGACGGCAGCCTGAGCCTGCCGGTCGTGCCGGGGGCGCAGTCCTACCGCATCAGCTTGCGCGCCAGCGAAGCCGCCGGCCTTATCACCCGGCCGCCGCATTTCGACCTCGGGTTGCCCGCGGCCAACATCATCCTCAGCACCCACCTGCCGGAACAACGCTGGATTCTGGCGGTCGGCGGACCGGATGTCGGGCCGGCAGTGCTCTACTGGGGCGAACTCCTCGTCGCGCTCGTGCTGGCCTTTTTCCTGGCCCGCTCGGGGAAAACCGTGCTCGGCTATCCGCAAGCCTTCCTGCTGGTGCTGGGCTTTTCCACCTTCTCATGGCTGGCGCTGTTCGTGGTCGTCGCCTGGCTGGTGGCGCTTGACCTGCGCGACCGGCTCGACGCCCGACGCTGCGAGGCGATGCCGGCGCTACGCTTCAACATCATGCAGTTGGCGCTGGCGCTGCTGAGTATTTTCACCCTGTCCCTGCTCGTCGATACGGTTTCTTCGGGACTGTTGAGCAGCCCGGATAGTCATATCCGGGGCAACGGTTCCGGCGGCCAGACCCTCCACTGGTTCGCCGACCGTGGCGACGGCGCGCTGCCGACGACGACCGTCATCTCGCTGCCGCTGTGGGCGTATCGCGGCGCGATGCTGGCGTGGGCCATCTGGCTCGCTTATACCGTGAGCCGTTGGCTGAACCGCGGCTTCCGCGCCTGGCTGAAGAATGGCTACTGGAAGAAAACCGGCTCCAGGCGCCCTTCTCCAATCGAGGAAGTCATCGATATGGACGAGTTGGGCAAAAAACAGGATTGAGTGGCATAAGCAAGGTAATTCCGCAGGGCAATTGCATGAATGCCATTGAAATGAAGGACGACACTTCCCGCGGAGTATGGCGATCCATCTTCCTCCCCCTCACCTGCCCCTGCCGGGGCACCCTCTCCCACAAGGGGAGAGGGAAAGCAAACGCCTGTTCATGCTCACCGTGTTTTTTCGGGACGATTTTCGGCTCCGGCCCGATTACTTCGCTCTCAAGAAACACCACTTAAGCTATTGATTTTATTGATATGAAAATTTCGTGGAGTATGGCGATCCATCGTCCTCCCCCTTCGTGGGGGAGGATGCCCCGAATTTTGGTAAAAGCGCAGGAGAGGAGGCGGCAGAGGACAG
>BNUC01000220.1 GCA_025997075.1 Betaproteobacteria bacterium
GCTGGAGATTCAGTAGGGGCGAGTGAGGAAAGCGGTAGCTGCTGGGAAACAATCCTTTACACAAGTTAACAGCCGCGTCATACATTTCGGGGACGAAACCGATATTCTGCTTCACTTATGTACAAGGAGCACACTATGAAAACCCGTTTTGTCCTCATTCTTTCGCTTTCTCTTGGTTTCTTTTCCGCAGGCGCGGTTCAAGCCGGCGACGCGGCGCTGGGCGCCATTGTCGGTGGTGGATTGGGAGCGGTCATCGGCAATCATGTCAGCGGCTCCAACGGCGCAGTCATCGGCGGCGCCTTTGGAGCCGTCACGGGCGCGATCATTGCTTCCGATGGCAGGCGTACCCGCCACCGGGATGTCTATTATCGCGACACCTCCTATTACTATGCGCCCAGGCCGGTTTACTATGCTCCAACCTCCGTGTATGTCCCGGAGCCGGCTTACCGATCGACGAGGGTGTATCACCGCGCGCCCCATCACGGCGTCCACCGCCTGACTCCCCCGCCACGGAATCATGGGCGGAACGAACGTCTATCCAGGCGGGAGATCCATCGGCGCTAAGAGGGCGTGGCAAGGAGCAACGAAGCTTGCCCTTGCAGGTCACACTTCTTCGGCGGCATTCATGCCCTCTTCTTCAGCGCGCGCAGCATGAAAAGCGGCGGCCATTTCCGCGAGCCGGCCGGCGGCGATGGCGTCGCGCATTTCAAGCATCAGCGTCTGGTAATAGTGCAGGTTGTGCAGGGTGTTGAGCTGCGCGCCGAGTATTTCGCCAACGCGGAACAGGTGGTGCAGATAGGCCCGGCTGAAGTTGCGGCAGGTGTAGCAGTCGCAGGACTCGTCGAGCGGACGCGGGTCTTTCTTGTGCCGCGTGTTCTTGATGCGGATGTCGCCGTGGCGGGTAAACAAGTGGCCGTTACGCGCGTTGCGCGTGGGCATCACGCAGTCGAACATGTCGATTCCCGTCTGCACACCGTGCACCAGGTCTTCGGGCGTGCCGACGCCCATCAGGTAGCGCGGCTTTCCCTCCGGCAGCCGGGGCGCGATGTAAGCGAGGATGCGCGCCATTTCTTCCTTGGGCTCGCCGACTGACAGACCGCCGATGGCGAAGCCGTCGAAGCCGATGTCGGAGAGGCCGTCCAGCGATTCATCGCGCAAGGCTTCGTGCATGCCGCCCTGAACGATGCCGAACAGCGCGTTGGGATTTTCCAGCCGGTCGAATTCGTCGCGCGAGCGCCTCGCCCAGCGCAGCGACAGCCGCATCGACGCCGCCGCCGTGTCGAAGCCGGCCGGATAAGGCGTGCATTCATCGAAGATCATCACCACGTCGGAATTCAACACGCGCTGGATGCGCATCGATTCCTCGGGCGTCAGGAACAGCTTGTCGCCGTTAATCGGCGACGAGAAGCGGACGCCTTCTTCGTTGATCTTGCGCAACGCCCCGAGCGAAAACACCTGGAATCCGCCGGAATCGGTCAATATCGGCTTGTCCCAGCCCATGAAGCGGTGCAGTCCGCCGTGCGCGGCAATGACTTCCAGGCCCGGCCGCAGCCACAGGTGAAAGGTGTTTCCGAGGCAGATTTGCGCGCCGGTCGCGGAAAGCTCGCGCGGGGTCATCGCCTTGACCGTGCCGTAGGTGCCGACCGGCATGAATGCCGGCGTCTCGACAACTCCGTGGGCGAGCGTCAGGCGGCCGCAGCGGGCAGGATGGCCAGGGCCATCGGTGGCGAGGAGTTCAAAGTTCATTTTGGGTATTTCTCCAGCAGCATCGCGTCTCCGTAGCTGAAAAAGCGGTAGCGCGCCTCGATCGCATGGCGGTAGACGGCGCGCAGGGTCGCGCATCCGGCGAAGGCGGAGACGAGCATCAGCAAGGTCGATTTCGGAAGATGGAAATTGGTGATCAGGCGGTCGACGACGCGGAAACGGTAGCCGGGCGTAATGAAGATGTCGGTCTCGGCAGGCCCGGCGCGCAGTTTTCCACCCGCTTCGTCACTTTGCGCGGCGGCTTCCAGCGCGCGCAGGCTGGTGGTGCCGACGGCGATGACGCGGCCCTTGCGCATTCGGGTACGGGCGATGGCCTCGACCGTGGCCTGGGGAATATCGAAACGCTCGCTGTGCATGCGGTGTTCGGACAGATTGTGCACGCGTACCGGCTGGAAGGTGCCCGCGCCGACGTGCAAGGTCAGCCAGGCGAGTTCCGCACCGCGCGTCTGCAGTTCAGCGAGCAGGGCTTCGTCGAAATGCAATCCGGCCGTCGGTGCGGCCACGGCGCCCTCGTGACGCGCATACACCGTCTGGTAGCGCGCTTCATCCTCCATTCTGGCGGCGTGCCCGATGTAGGGCGGCAAGGGCAGGTGGCCGTATCTTTCGGTGAGATCGCACAGGTCGTCCTCCCCGTCGAGTTCCAGGGCGAAGAATTCATCCGCCGCGCCGGTGCGTCCGGTGACCTTCAGAGTGAACGCGTCTTCCACGACGATCCGGCTGCCGGGTTTGGGCGACTTGCTGGCGCGAATTTGCACCACGGCATGGCGCGGGTCGACGATGCGCTCGATCATCACCTCGACCTGGCCGCCGCTCTCCTTCTTTCCGAACAGCCGCGCCTTGATCACCCGCGTGTCGTTGAAAACGAGCAGATCACCCGCTTCGATTAAAGACGGCAAGTCGGTAAACCGCAGATCGCGCCGGACCTCGCCGTCGACATGCAGCAGCCGGCTGGCCGTGCGTTCGGGGGCCGGATGCTGGGCGATCAGTTCGGGCGGGAGAGCGAAATCAAAGTCGTCGAGAGTAAGCATATGTTTCAATCCACGCCCGTAACCGGGCGGCACAGCACGGAAGAGCTTACGCCTCTCCCGTGCCTGATTATCCCCCTGAAGGGGGAGGTTTCAAACCGGAGTTTGTTCTTGATGAAAAAAATAGTCAGCCGGTCTTGTCGGCCATAAGTGAATCAAGGATAATTCGCGCTTCTCCGGTTCGCCTCGCGCGGACTTTCTGCCCCGATGGCGGAATCGGTAGACGCACTGGATTCAAAATCCAGCGCCGCAAGGCGTGCCAGTTCGACTCTGGCTCGGGGCACCAAAGTAATGTCCAAAGCAGTCCGATAAAGGCCAGCAAACCCAGTAAATACAAGGTTTCTGGCCTTTTTCTTGTCCGAAGACATCCGGTAACGTGCATTGACATCCGGCGTTTTATGATGGTACTTTCGTTGATACCAGCAACTTTCAGCAAAGTAGATACCATCATGCCGCTGACTGATACCACGATCCGCAACGCCAAGCCCGCCGACAAGCCTTTCAAGCTGGCCGACGAAAAAGGGATGTACCTGTTCGTCACACCCGCCGGGGGCAAACTCTAGCGGATGCAATATCGCTTTGAGAACAAGCAAAAGCTGCTCGCCTTTGGCAAGTACCCGGAAATCGGACTCAAGGAAGCCCGTGAGCGCCGCGATGAAGCCCGCAAGCTGCTTGCCAATGGCGCTGACCCCGGCGCGGTAAAAAAGGCGCAGAAGGCTGCCGCACAGGAACGGGCGGGCAATACCTTCCAGGCAGTAGCGGCGAAATGGTTTGCGAAGTGGGAAACGGAAGTCACGATCAAGACAGCAACGAATCAATGGGACAGACTGGAGAAGCATATCATGCCGTTCCTAGGGGATTGTCCCATTGCCGAGATTGACGCTCCCAAAGTATTGGCGGCTCTGCGTCCGCTAGAAGCTCGGGGCACGGGCGATACGCTAGATAAAGCCAAGATGGCCGTCAGTTTGATTATGCGTTTCGCGGTACAGAACGGATGGGCGCTAGGCGACCCCGTCCCCAGTCTTCGGGGCGCATTCAAGACCGTACCAGAGAAGCATATGGCGGCGATCATTGATCCCGTGAAGTTCGGGCAGCTACTTCGAGACATTGACCGCTATCCTGGATCGCCGTCCGTAACGTCCGCTTTGAAGCTGTTGCCGCTTGTGTTCGTTCGCCCTGGGGAACTGCGGGCGGCGAAATGGGCGGATATTGACCTTGACCGCGCGGAATGGAAATACACCGCCAGCAAGACAAACACTGAACACCTTGTACCGCTGGCACGCCAGGCCGTGGCGATCCTGACAGAACTGTTTCCGATCACCGGACATGACAAAACCGGGTTCGTGTTTCCAGGGCGGGTACATGGGCGTCCAATCAGTAACGCCACCATCAATCGGGCTTTACAGATACTGGGCTATAGCACCCAGGAAGAAATGACCGGCCACGGCT
>BNUC01000221.1 GCA_025997075.1 Betaproteobacteria bacterium
GCGGCCTGGCCGCCAGGGCGAGAGACGGATACCTTGTCGTTCGCTTGATCCTGATGGGTGTCTGGCGCGATTCGTCGCAGCCATGATTTGAAGAAACGGGCGTGATCGGTCCCTGCGAAACGGAAAAGATTAGTAGAATCGGCGGCTCACGCCGCCGAGAGGACGTTTTACTCACTTGACACACGCAGGCTAATGGGTGTCCCCAATTTCTTGCCAAATACCCCGAAAACCCAAGTCCGGTACCGCGCAGCCAACACGGAACAGCAAGCATCGTTGAAGGTCCTGTCCCGGATGACTGAACGGCTTGTTGCTGTACTTTGCTTTTTTACAGCCCCCGATCCGACACCGATAAGCATTTCCGATACTGCTTTTTCAGCCGATAAAGCTGCGCCGGACGATGCGCACCGCCGGTTGCCAGCACGCCCTGTATCGGTTCCAGAATGTCGAACTCTTCAATCTTGCGACGGAAACTGACTTTGTTGATCGGCTCGCCGAGCAGGATTTCGTAAACAGCCTGAAGTTGTGGCAAGGTGAAGGCGTCACCGCAGAGATACACGGGGAGCGAGGAATAGCTGCTTTTGTTCTTCACCCTATCCACGGCGGCGGCGATGATCCGCGCGTGGTCGAAAGGCAGCCCGCGCAAAGTATCGACGGGGTGCAGACTTAGGTCCGGACGCCCCACGCTTTCGATAAGCTCTGGCGGCACCAGAGCGTAATAGCAAATGGACAGGGACCAGCCGCGCGGGTCGCGGCCCCGGCCCGAAAAAGTGGCCAGTTGTTCCAGATATGGGCTGACAATACCGGTTTTTTCACGTAACACCCGCTCGGCGGCGGCTTCGGTGTCGGCATCGCCGTCGGGGTGGATGTAGCCGCCGGGCAATGCCAGCACGTTGGCGTAGGGTTCGCGGTCGCGCTTGAGCAGGGCAACCCGCAAGCAGCCCTCTTTCAAGGTGAGCAGGATCACGTCTACGGTGGCAATGATGTCGGTCATCTCGGAGCCTTGGTCGGAATGGGGCGTTAGGATAACAAATATTTTAACTGGTAAATTTTTTTAATCCTCAGCAGCAGGGCCATCGCATGAATATATTTGTCATGGTAAAGCATGAACAGGCGTTTGCTTTCCCTCTCCCCTTGTGGGAGAGGGTACCCCGGCAGGGGCAGGTGAGGGGGAGGATTGGGCCTGTTCCAGCCCTGTTTCGCACTGAACCGCCGCCCCCTCTCCTGCGCTTTTACCAAAATTCGGGGCATCCTCCCCCACGAGGGGGAGGAAGATGGATCGTCATACTCCGCGGGAAGTGTCGTCTTTCATTTCAATGGCATTCATGCGATGGCCCTGTCCTCAGCAGCCAATAGAATAGGGTTAAATTGGCATTTGCCGAGATTTTACCGGATGTTAGTTGCAATAATAAACAAAGTATCTTAGGATGATGCTCGCGCGCTGCCGGTAGCGCTTAACTGGAGGATTTCATCATGACTCGCAAGGCGGTACATCTCCTGATCATCGATCCGCAAAACGATTTTTGTGACCTGCCGGAAGCCCTGTGCGGCGGCAATATCCCTTCCCTGCCCGTGGCAGGGGCACACGCCGATATGCTGCGGCTGGCCGCGCTGATCGAAAAAGGCGGTCAGGGCATCAGCGATATTTCCGTCACCCTCGATTCTCACCTGCGGCTGGACATCGCGCATCCCGGTTTCTGGCAAAAGGCCGATGGCGGCGCTGTTGCACCCTTCACGCAAATCCACGCCGGGGACGTTAAAGCCGGCGCGTTCCTTCCCCGTGTATCGGGAGCCCTCGCACGCGCCATCGCCTATCTTGAGGCGCTGGAAGCCAGCCAGCGTTACGTGCACATGGTCTGGCCGGTGCACTGCGAACTCGGCGCATGGGGGAACAACGTGCACACTGCCGTGCGTCAGGCGTACAACCAGTGGGAAGAAACGCGTGGCGTCAATGTGGAAAAAGTGCTCAAGGGGCTGAACCCCTGGACGGAGCACTACAGCGCCATCCGCGCCGAAGTGCCCGACCCGGCTTCGCCCGACACGCTCACCAACGACGCCTTCCTCGCCCGTCTCGACCGGGCCGATGACATCCTGATCGCGGGCGAAGCTGGCAGCCATTGCGTCAAGGCGACCACTGAACACATTGTTGAATATCTGCCCGCAGGCGCAGCAAGGCGCATCACGCTGCTCACTGACTGCATGAGTCCGGTGACCGGGTTCGAAGCACAGCAACAGTCATTCATCGAAGCCCTACGCTCGCAGGGCGCGCGTATCGCCATCTCCGAAAAAATTCTCCCGGAATTGCAGGCCAGAGCAGCCTGACCACCCCACACAAAAATGAAAGGGAACATCATGAGCCAAGTACCCGTCGTACAAAGCCTGTTGGAAACAGATCTCTACAAATTCACCATGTGGCAAGCCCTGCTGCACAGCTATCCGGGTATCCAGGCCGAATATTCATTCGTTTGCCGTACCACGCCAACCTTTCCGCTGGCTGAACTAAAAGAAGAAGTGGAGACGGAACTCGACCGTCTTTGCACCCTGACTTTCAGCCTCGAAGAACTCGATTACCTGCGCAGCCTGCGTTTCATCAAGAGCGATTTCGTCGATTTCCTGTCCGTTTTCCGCTTTCAACGCCGTTTCATTACAGTAAAAGCGGTGGGCGAAAAGCTGGAAATCGTGGCGAAAGGGCCGATTGTGCATGTCATGAGTTTCGAGATTTTCACGCTCTATATCGTCAATAAACTGTATTTCCGCCGCCTGGGCGATGAGGAAGCGACGCTCGCCGAAGCACGCCGCCGCCTGAAAGCGAAAATCGCCCTGATCGCGGAGTCCGACGATTTACGCGGCTCCACCCCGTTTTCCGGTTTCACATTCAGCGAATTGGGCGTGCGCCGCCGCTATTCCGGGGCCTGGCACGAAGAAGTTTTACGCGCGCTGGCTGAAAATCTGCCGCAACACTTTACCGGCACGTCAGATGTTTATCTCGCAAAAAAGCTGGGCCTCACGCCTATCGGCACCATGGCGCATGAATATCTGCAAGCCCATCAGGCTGTTGGCGTGCGTCTGCGGGATTTCCAGAAAGCCGCGCTTGAAGGCTGGGTACAGGAGTACCGGGGCGACCTCGGTATCGCGCTTACCGACGTGGTAGGGATGGACGCTTTTTTGCGCGATTTCGACCTGTATTTCGCCAAACTCTTCGACGGCCTGCGCCACGATTCCGGCGACCCGGTGGTCTGGGGCGAAAAAGCCATCGCGCACTACCAGAAGCTGCGCATCGACCCGCTCACCAAGCAACTGATTTTCTCGGATGGCCTCGACATGCCCACGGCCCTCAAGCTCTACCGCTATTTCAAGGGCCGCATCCGCACCTCTTATGGCATCGGCACCCATCTCACCAACGACACGCCTAAAAAGGCGCTCAACATCGTCATGAAGCTCGTCGCCTGCAATGGCCAGACGGTCGCCAAACTCTCGGATTCGTCGGGGAAAACGCTCTGCGATGATGAGACCTTCCTCTCCTATTTGCGGCAGGTGTTTCAGCAACCGGCGATGTCATAAGCGACGCCAATAAAAGGATGGCCAGCAAGAAATTAGCGACAGGCCTTCAGGCCTGTCGATCTAACCGCCCTGAAGGGCGGGGTTTCAAACCGGAGTTAGTTTTACGATGAATGTTGTTGAAATGATGGACAATATTTCCTGCGGAGTACTGCGGTCAATCCCTTCGCCCCGCTTGCGGAGCGTGCGAGGCCAAGGTGGCCGAAGGCCAGATGAGGGGAGCGGCAATTCAGCACGAAACAACACTGGAACATGTCCAACCCCCCCTCACCCGCCCCTGCCGGGGCACCCTCTCCCGCAAGCGGGCGAGGGAAAGCAAACGCCGCTCATGTTTCTCCATGAGTTTGCATCCCCTCCCAAAACGATCGCCGAAACCCCGGCCGTAAGAAAGGGGTAGGGCTCCCACCTTTCTTACGGGTGGGGTTTCAACCGGAGTTAGTTTTACGATGAATGTTGTTGAAATGATGGACAATATTTCCTGCGGAGTACTGCGGTCAATCCCTTCGCCCCGCTTGCGGAGCGTGCGAGGCCAAGGTGGCCGAAGGCCGGATGAGGGGGGCGGCAATTCAGCACGAAACAACACTGGAACATGTCCAACCCCCCCTCACCCGCCCCTGCCGGGGCACCCTCTCCCGCAAGCGGGCGAGGGAAAGCAAACGCCGCTCATGTTTCTCCATGAGT
>BNUC01000222.1 GCA_025997075.1 Betaproteobacteria bacterium
CATCGTCGGCTTCTACAACAGCTCCCGCTTGCACTCGACTTTGGGTTACCTGCCGCCCAACGTCTATGAATCACTTTCGGCAGGAAAACAACCTATCCATCTGTCCGATATTTCTTGACCACTACACAGGGCTGGAACAGGCCCGGCCCAACCCTTCCCCTCACCCGCCCCTGCCGGGGCACCCTCTCCCACAAGGGGAGAGGGAAAGCAAACGCCTGTTTGTGCTTTACCATGACAAATATATTCATACGATTGCCCTGGCGGATGAAGGATGATGCTATGCCAGACATCGGGTTACAATAAAACTCCGGCCTCCCCTCAAAACCCCCGATCATGCACAAGCCCTTCCTTTCACCCCGCAACGACCTGGTTTTCAAGCTGCTCTTTGGCGATGCGCAGGACACCTCGATCCTCACGGCCTTTCTGAAATCCATCCTTGACCTGCCCGAGGAAGATTACCAGGAAGTCACGATCGTCGATCCGCACCTGAAAGGCGAAGTCCCTGAAGACAAACAGGGAATTCTTGATGTCAAGGTAAAGACGCCCGGCGGCAAGCTCATCGACATCGAAATCCAGATTATCGAATACCCGCGGATGCGCGAACGCGTGGTTTTTTATCTCGCCCGCATGGTGACCGAACAGATCGGCCGGGGCGAGGATTATCAGGCAATCAAGCGCTCCATCAGCATCCTGATTACGGATTACGTGCAAATTCCGGAAAATAAGGACTATCGTAACTGTTACCGGCTCCATGATCGCAAGACCGGCTCGGAATTTACCGACCTGCTGGAAGTCAACACCCTGGAACTGCCCAAGCTGCCGCCCGAAGAAGATGGAAGCACCCTGTGGAACTGGCTCGGATTTTTAAAAGCTCGCCAAGAGGAGGAACTGATGAGACTCGCAGAAAAAGACCCGCAACTGAAAAAAGCGGTCACCCGCCTGGTGGAACTCTCGGAAGACGAACGAACCCGCCTGCTCGCCGAATCCCGCGAAAAACTGCAACGGGATATCGTTTCACGGGAACACGCGGCGGAAGAAAAGGGGATGGAGAGAGGACGGGAAGAAGGACGGGAAGAAGGACGGGAAGAAACGCAATTTGCCATAGCCCGCAAAGCGCTGAGCGAAGGGTTGCCCCTGGAGACAGTGATGGCGATTACTGGTCTTTCCCAATCCGAGATCCTGCAGCTTCAGTCCAAGGGAGGAATCAGGCACTGATCTGTCTGTTCTGCGAGAAGCAATGGTGAACGACGCTTTCCGCAGAGCACGGCGGTCAATCTTCCTCCCCCTCGTGGGGGAGGATGCCCGAAGGGCAGGAGGGGGGGGCAAGCAAGCCGTAGGGCGGAAAAGCGTAGCGCCTTCCGCCGAATGCAAGGATTTTGGCATAAGCCTCAAGCCGCCCCGCGTCGTCGTGCAGGGCGGGTACAACATGCGCCAGTGGCGCGTTAATTACAACGTTTGCTGTACAGTAGCAAGGCCGCTATGATGACCCACCGGGCCACTTTAACGGCTCGTTGCCAACGACTTTTGACTGGGGTTGGCTTCAAATGACTCACCTCCCATCCGGGCGAGGAAATCACCGGGCAGCGCCCCGGCAAGGGCGCTACAAGGTGCGCCCGGATGGAATACGACTAACACCGCGACTAACACCGCCCCTCCGTGGGCGGTTTTTTTTAGCGCAACCTGACGCCCGGTCGCGAAACCCATCATTACCACCCTTGTCGGGTAATGCCGTGCTCACGACAAACCACCTCATGCTAGACTGCATCATCATCGGAGAAACAAGCATGAGCGCGGTAACTTTTGATACGCTGCAATTCGTCAAAGACTTGCAGGCCAAAGGTTTCAAGCCAGAGCAGGCAGAGGGGATCAGCGATGCGCTGAAGAAAATCATCTCCGTCGCCGAGGTCGCCACCTCACGTGACCTGAAAGAGCTTGAAGTGGCGATGAAATCAGATGTCGAGAAGTTAAGGCTGGAAATAAAAGCAGAAATGAACGTCCTGAAATGGATGACCGGTTTCATCATGGCCGGCATGACCTCAATAGTGCTGAAGTCATTTTTCTAGCAAGCCGTAGCAAGCCGTAGGGCGGAAAAGCGTAGCGCCTTCCGCCGAATGCAGGGATTTTGGCATAAGCCCGACGCTCCCCTCATCCGGCCTTCGGCCACCTTCTCCCCGCAAGCGGGGCGAAGGGACAACATTCCCCTCGCCCGCTTGCGGGAGAGGGTGCCCCGAAGGGGCGGGTGAGGGTGGAGCGCGGGGACCTGCCAAGCCCATCCGCCCCCTCTCTGCTCCCCATCCGCCCCCCCTCCACCCCCCAAATCCCCCAACCTCGCCCCGTTTCTCAACACCCTCGCCGAAGCCCTTGTTTTTCCAAGATTTAACATTTCCCGCCCCGAACTGTTGTTTTTTTATCACACGACCGTAGCTAAATCGCCAAATGTGATGCACATCACATCGCAAGGCCGCGCAGTAAGTGAACATTGCCACACCCCGAAGTAAGGGGTTTCTTAATTCCTTCGAAGGAGTTTTACATGGCACTAACTACTACGCAAATTCAACAGGCGTACATTGCATTTTTCAATCGTCCTGCCGACCCTTCCGGTCTGAACTATTGGTTAGGAACCCCTACGGCGACTGTGGAAGATCTGCTGTCCGCCTTCTCCAATACTACCGAATGGGAGGATCAAGTCTACGGCAAGTCCAACACCCAGATCGTTAAGGATATCTATCAAAACCTGTTTGGCCGTGCTCCTGAATCCGGTGGCCTGACCTTCTGGGCCGGCCAGCTCGATGCAGGCACCCTCACCGTTGCCAATGTCGCGTGGACCATTCTCAACAGCGCGAACAATGGCCCTCTCGTCAAGGATCTGGACGCCATCACCAACAAGGCAGCCGCCGCCAAGGAATTCACCGACTACCTTGCCGCGCCGGCCAATGTCGAAGCCAGGACCGCCTTTGAAACCGGCGGAGACGAAGCAGCCCAGGTAGCCAAGGGATGGCTCGCCGCGGTTGGCGCCTCCACCGCCAGCAAGAATAACGCCATCAATGGTCTCTCCAGCGCTGCGGAAGATCTGATTGAAGCGGCCCAGGACATCATCTATATTGGCGAGCATCCCACCTTTGTGGGCACCAATGGCGCCAACTACTTCAAGGCCGGCGTCGGTCAGGTCAACGACAACACCGTGATCGACGGCAAGGGGGGTAAGGACACACTGCACATCACCATTGGCGACGACAACGAAGGCATTGCTCCCACCATCAAGGGTGTTGAAAAAATCATCATCCAGGGGCAACACATCGAGAGAGGAACTTACTTCGGCCAGGATAACAACATCGCCGACGGCGCGACCTTCGATGCCGGCCGCACCACCGGCTGGAACAGAGGCGAGTTATGGCTGGAAAGCAACAACAGCCGCACCGACATCAAGATTGAAGACGTCCGCATTCGGAACGACGAAATAACCAAGAACGTTACCATTGCTTTCGTGGAATCCGATCCGGGCCACGTCGACTATGCGGTCTACTTCGACCAACCCTCGCTACGCAATGCCGATGCCATTCCATTGACTTCGGGTGTGCTTTATTTGACCTTGTTTGACATCGAAAATGATAATCCAAATCCGCCGGATCGACACGGTGTGATAGAAGACAACGTCTATACCCTAGTGAGGATAACGATTGACGGAAAAGAATATACGATCGACCTCAGCGGAGTATCTGGATTGCAAATCGACGGCTTTATCAAGGGAAAGACCGCCACCTATGAATCGTTGTTTGCAAATTTACAATACGGCATTGCGAATAATGCGGATCTCATTGCGGATGGGCTTGTAGCAGAAGTTCTCGCGGGTACGGTTTTGATAAACAAACCCTACCTCTTGAATCCTACCTATAATATTGAAGCAAAGCAGTACATCACCATTTCGCTGAAAAATCACAAACTGGAAAAGGGCTTTTGGGACGTCACCCCAGGTACAAATCCAGATACGGGCGGCCTCCTCTGGTTGCAGAAAACTGAATTTGCTTCAGCCGACCAGTACAGCCTGGTCACCAGCGACGTCTTCCTTGATTACGTTGGCCGCGGCTCCAAGGGCGGCGATCTGGTCATCGGCGGTCTGTCCACCGGTGAAACCTCCACC
>BNUC01000223.1 GCA_025997075.1 Betaproteobacteria bacterium
CAAGGTCGTCTCCCGAGAACAGCACATGGTTGATCTGACCTTGCGCATCTGGCATGCCGTCACGACAACTGAACTTTTTTCCACTCTCCAGAAAATTTCATTATCTATATATTAGACAACACTCTCTCTTTTTGATCCAGCGTTGGCGACGACTTCGAAGAGACTTCGCCATTCTGAGTCACCTCCTTTACCGGAGCGTGACTAGCACGAAGGCCCCCTTCCCGGGGCCTTTTTGCTGCCCCGGCGTCGTGATTATAGCGTGTCCCTGAATTTCCGTTACGAGTAACGGAAATTGGTGTTCCTGGCCTTTCGCGTACATGCTCGATACAAGCACAACCTCGAAAACCCCCGTATTTACTGGCCTCCAAGGGGGGTATGCGCGGATACGGCATCGAAGCCCTATCCGCGACTCTTATACAGTAGTTTTCGGGTCCTTTTACGCTAGAGAGCGTCATAAGCCTCGAAGTGCGCTATCTGCCTCCACGCTGTTTCTCTGCCATTCCGCGATCGCCAGGGCCTGACAAAGTACCTTCAGCGCCTCACTCGGATCTTGATTTCTCTCCAACAACCTGTTTTCAAGGGCTGTCGCCAATCTATCGTAAAACATCGTTTCCATTTCCTACTCCCTTCCTCGTAAAACTGCCGTTGTAAAATCTGCCGTTGTTGCCGTTGTAAATCCACCGGAGCCCTTGAGCGGTGCCCCCACGTTTTGGGTTGTCCGCCTGAACTCCTCCTGCTCTATCCGCCGTCTGCCCTGTCGCTCGCCCCAAAAAGGGCGCGGACCCTCGCGCGTTAGCGCGCGTCGTGATTAAGGAAAGCAAGAAGGCATGACAGCAAAGCGCTTCACCTTGCTGGCGTGACTTCTTGCACTCCTTCTCGAATTGGGAGCGCACCGGGCGAGCGACAGGGCAGACGGCGGATGGTGGGGGATACAGGCGGCCAACGAACAAAGGGCGAAGCCCTCTAACTACAAGCAGTCCGGCGAGTATCAAACGCTACTGCGCCAAAAGAGGAACGCGGTGGCGCCTGAAACCCTGACCGGCCTATCAAAGTGGTAATGAGCGTGGCCGGAGAAACCACCAGATGAACGAAGCAAAGCTTTTAAAAACCAAAAGCAATAGAATCGTAGTTGATATTCATTCTTATAAGAGGCGCTTATGGAAATTGACATAACCATTGAGGATTTTGTCAGTCAATATACCAACGCAATAAACTACCGCCTGCGCTCATACAAACAGATTCGCGGTCACCTTAAACGATTCGAGCTATATTTTTCCGGACGAACCATAGAATCAATTCACCGCCGTGACATGATCGAATACATCGTACAGCGGCAAAATCAAGGCATCAGTCCAGCATCGATAAACATTGAACTTATAGTCTTATCATCATCGATCAATTACTCAAAAAAACACTTTGGTCTTGAACTTATTAACCCGGTTACCGGCCTCTGTTTCCCAGTCAAACCCGGTCGACTGCGTTACCTCGAAAGGCAAGAAGCGGCAAAACTCCTATCATTTGCTCGTGCGAGTCGATCCCCTTACCTCGCCGATTTTATCGAATTAGCATTAAATACCGGAGCCAGAAAAAACGAACTCCTGCTGCTCCAATTCCGGAGTATCGATTTTGGACGCGGGATTATAACCATTGAAGGTCATACCGCTAAAACCGGGAAACGTCGATATTTACCGATTAACCGGGCGGCTCACGAAGCCTTAACGCGCCGATTGCTGTACAAAGAAAAGAAATGTCCCGAATCTCCCTGGGTTTTCTCTAAATCATCCGGCGCTCGGGTCAAGTTTTTAGACCGCTCCTTCTACGGTGCCGTCAAAAACGCTGGATTGGATGATTTTCACATCCACGACTTACGCCATACCTTTGCCAGTTGGCTTGTTACCGAGGGCGTGGAACTGATAAAAGTGAGGGATTTGCTAGGGCATACATCAATCAGCATGACTGAGCGATACGCCCATTTAGCGCCGTTCCGCTTACATGAAGCGGTGGCGGTTCTTGACAAGTATTCTATTCAAGACAATCTTTTTTAGGCATTGTAATGTTGTTTTTTTCCAACATAATCGAAACTTATGTATTGCATTAGAATATCCATCTTTCTGGCATGAAAGGGGAATTTTCATGATAGTGAAATACTCCGGAAAGCGCTACATTCATATCTTCATCGTAAAACTAACTCCGGTTTGAAACCCCGCCCTTCAGGGCGGTGGGAGCCATACCCCGGCCTGAAGGGCGGGGTTTCGGCGACCGTTTTGGGAGGGGTGCAAACCCCTTCCAAAACATGTTAGATCGACAGGCCTGAAGGCCTGTCGCTTATTTCTTGCTGGTTTATTCCCATCCTTCCAGCACGACCTTGCCGCGCGACGTACCCGACTCGATCAGCGCATGGGCGCGCCGAAGGTTGGCGGCGCTGATCTTGCCATGATGTTCGCCGAGCGTGCTGCGCACGATGCCTTTGTTCACCAGGGTGGAAAGTTCTTCCAGTATCCGGTGCTGCGCGATCATGTCGGGCGTTTCAAAGACCGGGCGGGTGAACATCAGCTCCCAGTGCAGCGAGATCGATTTGCGTTTGAGAATCTTGACATCGAATGGCTCCGGATCGTCGATCAGGCCGAAACGCCCCTGTGGACGCAGACTTTCGGCGATTTCAGAAATATGCTGATTAGTTTGCGTCAGGCCGGCGACGTAGTCGACCGGGGGAAGGCCGAGACGCCTCAGTTCCGCTGAGAGCGGGCGGCTATGGTCGATGATGTGATGCGCGCCGAGGTTCCTTATCCAGTCAGCCGTCAGCGGACGCGAGGCGGTAGCGATCACGGTGAGCCGCGTCAGCCGGCGTGCGAGCTGGACCAGAATGGAACCGACACCACCGCCGGCGCCAACGACCAGAATCGACTGATCGGCGCCCGCGTCCCGTCCGACCCCCAGGCGATCGAACAGCAGTTCCCAGGCCGTGACTCCGGTGAGCGGCAAAGCCACGGCTTTGGCATCGTCGAACAATGCGGGCGCGTGGCCGGCGATCCGTTCATCGACCAGGTGCAACTGGCTGTTGGTGCCTGGACGGATGATCGTTCCAGCGTACCAGACGCGATCCCCTGTCTTGAACAGTGTTGCCTCGGGACCCGTCGCCCGCACGATGCCGACGGCGTCCCAGCCGAGCACCCGCACGTCGCCCGGCTGCGGCTTGTCACGCCGCCGGACCTTGGTATCGACAGGATTGACCGACACGGCGTGCACTTCCACCAGAAGGTCATGTCCCTGGGGTGTCGGATCGGGCAGGGTGAATTCAGTCAGGGCGTGGGTGTCGCTGATGGGCAAACCGAATTGCGCGTCTGTGTAGCCGATAGCTTTCATGGGGTTCTCCTGAACCAGATGATAGAACATACTCCGAAAAATGATTCATCGGAACTTAATCGACACTCCATCCTATTTCTGCTCTTGCAAGCGGTTCTGTTCCGCCATGATTCGCTGGCTGAATTCATTGTTCCCGGAACTTGTCATCAGCAAGTATTTACGCGCCCGCGTCATGCCTACATAGAGGAGCCGCGCCGATTGTTGTCGTTGTTCGTCTTCATCGTTCATCTGTCCGATGCCAATCATGATGACGCGCTCAAACTCAAGTCCCTTGCTGCTATGAATTGTCATAAGAGCCAAAGCGTCAGCTTCGGAAGCATAGGCCATTTTTGCGGTATGAGAGCCGAGCCACTGGTGGGGGATATTTTCCTTCTTCAACAACCTGCTCAGTTTTTCACCTTGGTAATTTTTGGAGTACAGCACCGCAATATTGCTCAGCCGCACACCGTTATCACACCACTTGCGGATACAGGCGGCGGCGTAATCCAGTTCTTCTGCGAAGGAACCCAATTGCCTGACCACCGGGGCGACGCCGTAATTGTCGGCAGCTTCAGGTTCGAGCAAGGGAATATGGTCATCATCCGACTGTTGCGGGGTCAGGTAATGATGGGCAAAACCATAAGCAAAGTCGAGAATTTCGCGGGTATTGCGATAATTGAGCCGCAGGACGGTAGTACGGCCTCTGGCCTGTATACCAACGCTCGACAGGGTAAAGCCCA
>BNUC01000224.1 GCA_025997075.1 Betaproteobacteria bacterium
CGGCCTGGCGTGCCAGCGGTACAAGGTGTTCAGTGTTTGTCTTGCTGGCGGTGTATTTCCATTCCGCGCGGTCAAGGTCAATATCCGCCCATTTCGCCGCCCGCAGTTCCCCAGGGCGAACGAACACCAGCGGCAACAGTTTCAGCGCCGCGCATACTTCGGGCTGTCCCTTGTAACTATCGATTCGCCGTAGTAACTCAGCGACTTCTACCGGGCGAGTCAGCGCCGCCATGTGCTTTACTTCCTTCGCCTTGAATGCGCCCCGGAGACTGGGTACGGGGTCGCCTTGTGCCCATCCGTTCTGTACCGCGAAACGCAAAATCAGGCTGATGACTGTCTTGGATTTTCGGAGCGTATCGCCCGTGCCGCGTTCTTCCAGCGGGCGCAAAGCCGCCAATATCGCCGGAGCGGAAACAGCGGATATAGGGCAATCCCCAAGATACGGGAATATGTGCTTTTCCAGTCTTTCCCATTGAGCTTTCGACGTGTTGACGGTGACTTCCGTTTCCCACTTCGCAAACCATTTCCGCGCGACGGCTTCAAAGGTATTGGCCGCCATATCCCGCTGCGCGGCCTTCTGTGCCTTTTTTACCGCGCCAGGGTCAACACCATTGGCCAGCAGCTTTTTAGCTTCATCCCGGCGTATACGGGCGTCTTTCAGACTGATAGCGGGATATTTCCCCAAAGCCAGCGTTTTTTCCTTGCCACCAAAACGGTACTTCAAGCGCCAGAGTCTACCCCCGCTTGGGGTTATTTCCAGATACAAGCGGCCCTCATCGTATAGTCTGAATGTTTTATCAACAGGCTTGGCATTTTTGATTGCGGTATCAGTCAAAGGCATGGCGTCACCTCTTTGGTTGCTTCAAGGAAAATGCGTAGTTCGCCGGTTTCGGCAGGCGTTAAATACAGGGAGCGGGTGCCCAACTTGAAAGATAGTGCGCCTTCGTTATCCAACATGAAACGGGTTGCGGCCTTCTGTCTGGCGCGTTCGTCCCGTGCCTTGGCCCGCTCTTCCTTGGCGTTCGTGGACGGGTCTACGCTATTGGCAAGTAATTCCTTGGCTTCGTCGCGCCGTTCCCGTGCGTCTTCTAAGCTGATGGCAGGATACTTTCCCAAGGCAAGGCGCTTTTCCATGCCCCCAAAGCGATATTTGAGACGCCAGAGCTTCCCGCCCGCCGGAGAAATTTCCAGATACAACCCCCCGCCGTCGTACATGCGAACAGGTTTATCAGCAGGCTTGGCGGCGCGGATACGCTCATCTGTCAGATTGTTTGTCAGCTTCATGGGGTCAGATTTTTCCTTGACTGGAAATCTGACCCGCAATCTAACCCCGAAAAACCCCGGATGTCAATACACTTTACCGGACTGCTTCGAACAAGAAAAAGGCCAGAAACCTTATATTTACTGGGTTTGCTGGCCTTTATCGGACGTGCTCGGATGTGTATTTGGTGCCCGGAGCGGGAATCGAACCCGCACGCCTTTCGGCTCCGGATTTTAAGTCCGGTATGTCTACCAATTTCATCATCCGGGCGGGTTTTCCATTCTATCGCTACAACCTGAAATTTGCCATATCAAACGCATCATTCTGGATAAATAGCCAGGATTCAAGTCTCTTCTCCCGCAGTGGGTGAGCGAATTTGCCGCAATGCAGGGTTCGATGCTCTGCGAGAAGTTTAAGTCTTGCGGCACATCCTCGCCTCGCGCTATAGTTCGTCGACGAACGGGAGAGAGCGGCAACGCAAGTAATTCAGCGATCCCGCCGCCGAAGGCGCAATCCACCCGGAAACGCTCAGGCAAAAGGACCGTTCGCGCAATGAAACTCTGGAGAGCGACGCTGAATTTCCCGGCGTCCACCGATGGGGCAACGCGACGGTCAGCTAATTCCGGCGCGATAATCTCTCAGGTACCAAAGACAGAGGGGTGAACTCGATACGAGTTTGCCTTTTTTTGTTTTGAAACCGAGGGATTGACATGACTCAGAAAACTGTCCTCAACGAGACGCATCGCCGGCTTGGCGCCAAGATGGTCGATTTCGGCGGCTGGGATATGCCGCTGCATTACGGGTCGCAGATCGAGGAGCATCACGCCGTGCGCCGCGACTGCGGCATGTTCGATGTCTCGCACATGTGCGCCGTCGATATCGTCGGCCCGGACGCCAGGGCATTTCTCCTGCGTCTCATCGCCAACAACGTCGACAAACTCAAGACGCCGGGCAAGGCGCTTTACAGCGCGATGCTCAACGAAGCCGGTGGCGTGATCGATGATCTGATTGTCTATTTTGTCGGCGATGGAATTTATCGCCTGGTCATCAACGCCGGTACCGCCGAGAAGGATCTGGACTGGATAGCGGCCCGAATCGCCGAGTGGAAACTCGATGTCGCCAGTATTCCGCGCCGTGACCTCTCAATCATTGCCGTACAGGGACCGAACGCCAAATCCCGTGTCTGGCAGGTGTTGCCTGGGACTCAGGCAGCTACCGAGGCGCTGAAGCCCTTCAATTCGGTCAAGCTCGGGGATTATTTCATCGCTACCACCGGCTATACCGGCGAAACTGGCTTCGAGATCACCCTGCCCGCCGGGGAGACAGAAAATTTCTGGCAAAAGCTTCTGAATGCCGGCGTCCGCCCCATCGGGCTTGGCGCGCGCGACACCTTGCGTCTTGAAGCCGGCATGAACCTGTACGGTCAGGACATGGATGAAACTGTCTCGCCGCTGGATGCCGGTCTGGACTGGACCGTTGATTTATCCGGCCCGCGCGACGGTATCGATTTCGTCGGCAAAACCGCCCTGCTCGCCCATCCGCAGCAAAAACAGTTCCTCGGTCTGCTGCTCGATAAAGGAGGCGTGCTACGCGCGCACCAGAAGGTCAGTACGGCGCACGGCGATGGCGAAATCACCAGCGGCACGTTTTCCCCGACCCTTTCCCAATCCATCGCCCTCGCCCGTCTGCCGCTGGCCACCGCTGTCGGCGATTCGGCCGAAGTCGACATTCGCGGCAAGCGCCTGACCGTCAAAGTGGTCAAGCCTTGCTTTGTGCGCAACGGTAAGTCATTGATTTAATCCAATCTTTCCTTTCAGGAGCAGACCATGAACATCCCCGCCAACCTTAAGTACACCAAGAGCCACGAGTGGGTGCGCGTCGAAGCCGACGGCACAGTAACCATCGGCATCACCGATCACGCGCAGGAACTGCTTGGCGATCTGGTGTTCGTCGAGCTGCCCGAAGTCGGCAAGGAACTCGCGGCTGAACAGGAAGCCGCAGTCGTCGAATCGGTCAAGGCGGCCTCGGACGTTTATGCGCCAATCGCGGGTACTGTCACTGCCGTCAACACCAGCCTCTCCGACGCGCCAGAAGCGGTCAACCAGGACGCTTACGCCGCCTGGCTGTTCCAGATGAAACCGGCCAACGCCGCCGACATCGACGCATTGCTCGACGCAACCGCCTACACGGCGTGCGCGGCGGAATGAGTCTGAAAAAGGCAAGTTAGACGTTTTGCGTTAGTGCAGGCTCCGTCATTCCCGCGAAGGCGGGAATCCAGGTTCGTTCATCAAATTCTGGATTCCCGCCTTCGCGGGAATGACGAGGTAAAAATTGACGTTTTCTTTTTTCCATCACATCCGGATAATCCATGTCCTCGAATCCATCACTTTGCGCCCTCGAAAACCGCGAGGAGTTTATCGCCCGCCATATCGGTTCCTCGCCCGACGACATCGCGGCCATGCTGTCCGCCATCGGCGCGTCCAACCTGGACGCGCTGATCGGGGAGACCGTCCCCGCCGCCATCCGCCTGCCCTCCCCGCTTCCGCTCGCGGAACCGCGCCCGGAAGCCGAGGCGCTGGCCGCGCTGAAGAACATCGCGGAGAAAAACAAAATCAATAAATCCTTGATCGGCATGGGTTACGCGGACACGTTCACACCGACCGTCATCCTGCGCAACGTGCTGGAAAACCCCGGCTGGTATACGGCCTACACGCCCTACCAGGCCGAAATTGCCCAGGGTCGCCTGGAGGCGCTGCTCAACTATCAGCAGTTGGTCATCGACCTCACCG
>BNUC01000225.1 GCA_025997075.1 Betaproteobacteria bacterium
GTGGACAGGCTGAAATTAGCGGAGAAAGACGCGCCTGCCGTGAGTTTGGCTTTGTTGTCCACATTACTGATGTCGCCGGTGATGCCTGTGCTTGTTGCGATGAGCTTGATGCTTTCGCCTTCGGTGAGGGCGGTCAGGCTGGGGGCGCTGCCGTCGAGGGCGAGTGTTACCGCGCTGTTGTTAATGTTCGCGTTTCCCGTGACGGTGAGGAGGGTTTCGCCGTTGATGATACCGCCCGGCAGATAAAAATTCAGTGCGCCGCCAGTCGTGGTGAGGGTGCCGTCGATGTTACCGCCCTGATAGGCGTTCAGCGCGCTGTCGTTGCCATTCAAGGTGACATTGCCTGTAACCCTGCCGCGCAGGGCAAAGGTGGCTCCGGGGGTATCCGCTACCGTTACGGGGCTTTGCAGGCTGCCGATGGCGGCGAGTTCCAGCGTTCCGTTGCTGATGGTGGTGTCGCCGCTGTAGATGTTCGCGCCGCTCAAAGTCAGCGTTCCCGCGTTGTTCTTTTCAAGAGAGCCGTTGCCGGAAATGACGCCGCTGAACGCGCCGCTCTGAACGGACAGTCCGTTGCCGTTGATAATGCTGCCCGCGCCGTTCAGGACATTAACAGTTCTGCCCACGCTCGTACCGTCATAAGTCGCGCCGCTCGCCACCGTCAGGTTGTAATTGAGGCTAATGTTGCCCGCCAGCGTTCCTTCGCTTACGGTCGTGCCGCCCATGTAGGTGTTCGCGCCGCTCAAAGTCAACGTTCCGCTCCCGCTCTTGGTCAGGCTTCCTGTACCGGAAATGATGTTGCTGTAACTCACGGCATCGCTGCGGTTGAAGGTTACATTGGCGTTGTTGACGATATTGCCCGTGATGCTTCCCGTCGTGCCGCCGCCTCCGATTTGCAAAGTTCCGCCGCTGACCGTGGTGCCGCCGTTGTAGGTATTTGCGCCGCTCAAAGTCAATGTTCCGCTCCCGGTTTTGGTCAGGCTGCCGCTGCCGTTCACCACGCCGGAAATTTCCGCGCTGACGGTGTTCTGGATGGCAAACGTGCCGCCGCCCGCGCCGAGTGTCCAGGGCTGCGAATAGGTCAGGCTGCCCGAATCGAGCAAGCCGATTGTGCCGCCGTCCAGACCGAAGGGGGAATTGCTGGTCAGGGTGAGGTTTTCGACACCGCCGTTATTCATGGTGAAGGTGAAATCTACCGATTCGCTGGCGAAGTCGCTATACAGGTGGGCGTTGGCTTCTTCGTTGACAATGTGCAGGGTGTAATCGCCGTTGGGAAGCAAGGATCTACCGCTTGGGTCTGCGGCGTCGAAGCCGCCGCTTGAGGAAACCGTGGTATCGACATATCGAGTGTAGGCATCATCCGCGCCGTCGTACAAAAAGCCGGAAACGTATTGATTGGCGCCGCTTGTGGGCGCGTTGGCAAAATCGAAATCCAGCGCGGCGGATTTCAGGGTGAGTTCCGGGGTGGAAATGGTTTTGTCCAAAAACGTAAATTTTCGCGCCGCCGTTGGCGCAAGCGTCAGCAGCGTGTAATCGCCACCTGCGGTGGCGGCAGATTTGCCGTCGCCTGAAGTGCGGGCATCGGAGGCGAAGAGGACAGATTTCAGATTCAAATTGAAAGCGGGGCGAACAACGAACGCCGCATTGTTCACGAGGCGGATGTCGTAGCTGCCGCCGTCGTTAGAGGGCGCGGCAAGGCCGTAGTCATAGTCGTAGTACGGCGAGCGCAGCCACCACAAAGAAGGGTATCTTCTAACGCTATTGTTATTAATCGCTTCCCATTCCGCCATGGAGAGTGCCCAGTACAATTGGCCAGGTGCAGCATTACCATTTATTCCGTCGTTTTCCTTATCAGTTTCCCAATTAGAACGATTAGGAAGCTCCGGCGTTATCGGCAACAAATCCCGCGCATTAATCACCGCCCGCTCTTTGCTGCCGGAAGCCGGTGCCGCCCCCTCCATCTGGCTTTGCAAGTTGCTGCCCTCGTATTCGTTCGGGTACTTTTTGCAGTTTCCCGCAAAATAGCTATAGCATGAGTTTCCGCTAGCACGGAATACCACATTGGTCGTCATGCCCCCAGCAAAACCGCCCCCCGCGTCATTATTGCGGGATAACAGCGTTACGCTGTCACCCGGTTGTTTCACTGCCGTATTGCCGTAAGCCCCGCTAAAGAAAACACCAGTACCACCAATAGTGCCTTGGTAAATGTCCTTGTTCCCAATCACCACCCATTCATGCCCGCCAAAGTTGATCTGCGTGCTGTTGACTGTGGTCGCGGGAACAGCAGATGTGGCGGGGTCACGCCATTGCGATTGCGCGGCGGCGGACAAGGGGAATAGGGCGAGTAAGGCGAGGTATAAAGGTAGGGCGGGATCGAAGAAACCGCCGGATGTAACGTCCGGCGCGTTCGGAGAACGCGCCCTACCTATGCTTGCTTGCTTGCAAAAATTATTGCGGCGGTTTTGGAAAAGTCAAGGGGATTTGTGGGGTTTTGCATGATTATTTTGCCCTCATGAATAGAAAGTTTCCGCCTTCGCGCAGGTGACCGCAAGCCGGCACGGGGTTGATACCTGATCCCTGATATCTGATCCCTGAAACGGGCGAAGGACTGAAAAACATGTGATTCTCGCGCGACACGATGGAAGAATCAAAGTCCCGAATATTCCATGCCTTGGCACAAAAAATCAAATGTTTTTGCTGTTCAGGGATCAGGTTTTCAGGAATCAGAGGTCAGGGAGGTAATCGGGCCTACGCCGAAAATCGTCCCGAAGAAACACGGTGAGCATGAACAGGCGTTTGCTTTCCCTCTCCCCTTGTGGGAGAGGGTGCCCCGGCAGGGGCGGGTGAGGGGGAGGCAGAGGACAGAGGACTGATGACAGAGGACGGTAATGCTTGCGGCGGCGTAGCCGCCGGTAACTGACTGTCTTCTGTCCTCTGCCTCCCCCACGAGGGGGGAGGACGATGGATCGCCATACTCCGCGAAATTTTCATATCAATAAAATCAATAGCTTAAGTGGTGTTTCTTGAGAGGTATCAGGGATCAAAACCGAACGGCGGGTTTTGGGGTTGATTCCTGATACCTGACATCTGTCCGAGCTTGTTCAAACAGCCCCCTTCCGGCTAAACTAACCTGACTGGACTAAGTCAGGCGAAGGACGCCATGCAAACCTACAACATTCACGAAGCCAAAACCCATCTCTCGAAGCTGGTAGAGCATGCCGCTTTGGGAGAATCCTTCATCATTGCCAAGGCTGGCAAGCCGATGGTCAAGGTCATGGCGCTGGATACGCCGGAACCCGCGCAAAAAAAGCGTATCGGGTTTTTGAAAGGGCAAGTCAAGGTTCCCGACGATTTCGATACGATGTGCGCGGATGAAATTCTGGAACTATTCGGGATCGAGAAATGAAGTTCCTGCTGGATACTCACCTGCTGATCTGGGCGGTGACAGAAGATCAAAGACTGCCCGTCCGCGCCTTCGAGCTGATTACCGACATCCAGAACGAGATTTTTTTTAGTGTCCTGAGTCTTTGGGAAATCGCGATCAAGCGCGGCCAGCATCGGGCGGATTTTCTCTATGAGCCCAGAAGGGTTCGCCGCGCCCTGCTCGACAATGGCTATCAGGAATTACCCATTCTGAGCCACCATGTCGTCGACATCGACAACCTGCCGCCGATTCACAAAGACCCTTTCGACCGCCTGCTGGTCGCGCAGGCGATGGCGGGAGGCATCACGCTTTTAACGGCGGATGCAACCGTGGCGCAGTATCCCGGTCCGGTGCAACAGGTGAATTGATTACGTTTTTTTCAGGCTCTCAAGAAACACCACTTAAGCTATTGATTTTATTGATATGAAAATTTCACCATTTTCGACCACTGTGTTTCTTCGAGACGATTTTCGGCACCGACCCGATTACTTCGCTGGCACACAGTGCGATCAGGATCATTTCGTGCAGATCATGCCGTCGCGCCGGTCCCCGGCGCGGATCCTCCACCCTGGAAAACACTTCTATCAGTGTCATGACGCCTCCCGATAAAAATCGAGAGTAAA
>BNUC01000226.1 GCA_025997075.1 Betaproteobacteria bacterium
GGCGATGGCCGGCGTCACCCACGTCGACCATCGCCACCATGCGCGCGACGCAATCGCTCCAGATGTCGAGGTCGTGCCGGTTGAAGCCGATGACGATGGGCTTGCCGGTGGTGCCCGACGAGGAATGCAGGCGCACCACGTCGTCGAGCGGCACGGCGCAAAGGCCGTAGGGATAGGTGTCGCGAAGCACCTGCTTGTCGGTGAAGGGCAGCCTGGCTATGTCGGCGAGGCTCCGAATGTCCATTGGCTTGAGGCCGCGTTCCTGAAAACGTTCCCGGTACCAGGACACGCGCTCATAGGCCCAGGCGACCTGTTGCTGAAGTTTTTCCAATTGCAGCGCGCGAATGCGCTCGCGCGAGGCCGTTTCGATTTCGGGTTCAAAAAAATTGCTGGTCATGTTCTGTTTCACCCAATCTTGTCGTTCTCGGAGATGAGTTCAATCGGCTGATGCCGCACCGCCGCCTCGGCGGAAGCAATATCGTCGACATGAATCGCGATCAGGGTCGAAATCAGCGAATAGCAGTACCCCACATTGATGCCCGCGTCGGCGATAACGCCCATGACCCGCGCCAGCTCGCCCGGTTTGTCGGGCAGACGCGCGCACATCACGTCCGCGCGGGTCGCGGCAAAACCGGCTTCCCGCAGCACGGAAAACCCAAGCTCGGGCTTGTCCAGGATGAAACGCACAATCCCGCAATCGCCGGTATCGGCGGCCAGGAAACCGCGCACACTGAGTCCGGCCGCCTCCAGGGTATCCAGAATGCGCCGCAAGTGCCCCGGCTGGTTTTCCACGAAAACGCTGATTTGTGAAACTGCCATGCTATCCACCTCCGATGTGGCTCACCCTGAAAAACGCGAGGGGCTTATGATACAGAAGACTGAGGGCGATTTCCCAATTTCCCTCGCGCGGAGCGAAACCTGACGGGTGGTTGGCGGGAAGCTCAAACCATTGCAGATGCCTTTAGTAAGGCGTATAAACACCTATGCGCACAAACACCGAACTGGAAAAAATTCATGAACACCGTTCGCTGGAACATCGCCGTATCGCCGGATGTGGATCAGTCCGTGCGTATGTTCATCGCCGCGCAAGGCGGGGGCCGCAAGGGCGACCTGTCGCGCTTCATTGAGGATGCCGTGCGCGCCTACCTCTTCGAGCGCGCAGTGAATCAGGCCAAGACTGCCGCGGCTGACATGAGTGAGCCGGAATTGAACGATCTCATTGACGAAGCGGTGCAGTGGGCGCGTGAACAGTAATGCGCGTCATCCTGGACACGAATGTGCTGCTTGCCGCGCTGATCTCGCCGCACAGCCCACCCGACACCCTCTATCGCGCCTGGCAAGCGGGGCGCTTCGATCTGGTAACAGGGGAGGCGCAACTCGATGAGTTGCGGCGCGTGAGCCGTTACCCGAAGATCAAGGCTATCCTGCCCGCGCATCGCGTCGGCGCCATGATTAACAATATGCAACGCGCCATCGTGTTGGATGTGTTGCCAGCTCTACCCGATGGCATCGAGGTCAGCGACACAAACGATGCCTTCCTGCTGGCGATGGCGCTCACTGGCAGCGCCGATTACCTGGTGACGGGCGACCGCCGCGCCGGACTGCTGCAACGCGGCGGCATCGGGCGCACACGCATCGTCACGCCAACCACTTTTTGCGCCGAGGCGTTTACGTTTAACGCCATAGCGTTCCATTCGAAGCCGGAGTTGTCGGGGTCGAAGGCGAAGACGCCGATGCGCCGGGGCTGGCGTATTCGAGGGGAACGCGCGAAATGAGCAAGAAATCTGTTACTGCGGCCTTTGCTGACGATGTGCCGATTACCCAATCGGACGTTGATTCAGGCAGACTGATTTTGCGTAAACGCGTGCATGGAAAGATGAAGCTTGGTTCGTTACTGGTCTCCATCGCCCGTGACGCTGGCGGACAAGTTCGAGTAATCAGCCCTTCTCCAAATACGCCGCAGGAGAAATAACAGCAACAGGGGAACGCCGAAAATCCTTAACATTGCGCGTAAAAATGTACTCAGCCTTGAGGCGTATTGCCACTGCGCACTGCACAGCATCCTCAAAATCCGGAAAATCGAGCTTGAATGCCTCTTCAATATCCGACGCTTTGGTATCGGTAATTTCAAGCACTTCGGCCAGATCCTTGATCGTACCTATGGCCTGCTTTGAGCCGATATGCTTTGCCACAATGTAATAAATATCCGTTACTGTTCCAGCCGAAATGATGCCCTTGATCTCCCCCGCCAGCACCATTTCCAATAAACGACGGGCACTTTCGTAGAACGGTTGTCTTTGTACCAGATAATCTATGACAACATTCGTATCGAACAGAGCTTTCATGGCTCTCTCTACTGCCGTGCCAAGCGCTCGTCCCGAATCCGTTGCACGTCAATATCAAGGCCACGCAAAACGCCATCCAGGCGCGCAAAGGCTTCAAGGCGTTTTTGTTTACGAGACTCATCGGTACGCAATGCGGTCAAGGCCGCTTCGCGCAACGGGGAAAGCGTGACTGTATCGCCGTCAACTGTCGCCATAACCCGCACCGAGTCGATTCGGGAAAGAATCCACTCTGGCAACTGAGTACGCTCGATAACCGTTGTCATTTCGTGTACCTTGTGCTTAGGTCAATAGCGCGATTATAGCCTCATAACCGCATCAATCGGTGCCGTATCCCCGGTTCTCTTGCTTATAAGAAAATTCACTTTTATTCGTTCTAGTTGGAGCGCTTTTTATGTAGGCTGGTAAAAAGCATATCCATACGATTCTTCCAATGAAAACCAAAACCTATGCCGAAATCCGCGCCGCGCTGATTGAGCGACGCGAAATCGCCCTCATCGACGTGCGCGAAGAAGACTCCCACGCGCAGGCGCATCCCCTGTTCGCGGCCAATCTGTCGCTCTCCCGCCTCGAACTGGAAGCCGACACCCGCCTGCCCCGACGCGACGCGCCCATTGTCACGCTCGACGACGGCGAAGGGTTGGCGGAACGGGCGGCAAAGCGACTGGGCGAACTCGGTTACACCGATGTCGCCGTACTCGAAGGCGGCGTCAAAGGCTGGCAGGTGGCGGGCGGGGAACTTTTCCGCGATGTGAATGTGCCCAGCAAGGCGTTCGGCGAACTCGTCGACGCTACCCGCCACACGCCCTCGCTGCCCGCCGAAGAAGTGCAAGCCCTGCTCGACGCCAAGGCCGATGTGGTGGTGATCGACGTGCGCCGTTTCGACGAATACCAGACCATGAACATTCCCGGCTCCATCAGCGTGCCCGGCGCGGAACTGGTTTTGCGCGTGCCGGAACTCGCGCCCGACCCGAAAACCCGCGTCATCGTCAATTGCGCCGGACGCACGCGCAGCATCATCGGCACGCAATCGCTGGTCAATGCCGGCATTCCCAACCCGGTCGCGGCGCTCCGAAACGGCACGATCGGCTGGACGCTCGCCGGACAAACGCTCGAACATGGCGCCGACCGCCGTTTTGGTCCGACTTCCGAAAGCACCCGCGCAACTGCCGCAGTCCGGGCGAAGCAGGTCGCCGAACGCGCAGGCGTCAAACAAATCCGCCTTGCCGACATCGAAACCTGGAAAGCGCAACAAAACCGCACCACCTACTTCATCGACGTGCGCGACCCGGACGAATATCTGGCGGGCCACCTGCCCGGCTTCCGCTCCGTCCCCGGCGGGCAACTGGTGCAGGAAACAGAAATGACCGTTTCAGTGCGCGGCGCGCGCATCGTGCTGGCCGACACCGATGGCGCGCGCGCCAACATGACCGCTTCCTGGCTCGCGCAAATGGCGTGGGAAGTTTATGTGCTGCCCCCGCTGCCCGCTACCGCATGGAACGAAATCGGCCCCTGGCAAACACCACTACCTACAATTCCCGATGTGCCGAAAATCGCCCCGGCAACGCTCGCCGAGTGGCTGCAATCTTCCGAACCGCCGGTGGTCATCGACCTCTCCACCCACGTCAGTTACCGTCGCGGCCACATCCCCGGCGCATGGTACGCGCTACGCGCCCAACTTGCAGACGCCCTGCTCAGGCCC
>BNUC01000227.1 GCA_025997075.1 Betaproteobacteria bacterium
CGTAACTTTCTATCGGTATCTCATTGTTTTCTACATCGGCGACGCCTGTCTTATGCTGGAGAATCCTGGCCTGTTTGAACGGCAGCGCGACCGGAGACTGAAACCAGAACATGGCATCGTTGGCGGCGGAATAGTCTGGCAACAAGATTTTCTTACCCTGACGCCAGTTCATGAATTGACCATTACTATTGCCACAATCATAATTATTGTCCTCTGCCGCGAAATTACTGTGCAGCAATCGCGAAAAACTTGGCGTCCACTGATATATGCTGATTCGCCCGTCGCGCCCGACGACATGCTCGAACACAGGCCGTTCGAGCTTTAATTCATAGTGGCCAATATCCCAGTTGCCTTCATAACGATTCCAGTAATCGCGGCCATGTTCATAGTCCGACACCCAGCGCGGACCGCGCACGACCCGGCCACGTTCCACAATGCCAAAATGCGCGCTGATTTGTTCAACATCCGCAACCCCCGGCAAAATGCCTTCAGTAGTTTTGAAAAAAGAAGGTGCAATTTTTGGCAAACTCAATATTGTGGCTGTTGGCGTTTGACAGCTACTAAGTAATAAGCCATGTTCATAATAATTTTCGTTGCCCCATCCCCACCAATGCCTATTGAAATTGGGTGGTTTTTCTATCTGGCGGCAACTCACAAGTGACGTGTCCCTACTGGCATCGGCGACAATGCCTTCCGCAAGTAGCGCCTTCATCGCCTCGAATTCAGGCACGGGCCAGCGCAGCAGCGGCGGTCGAGGTATTGCCTTGGCCGTTTGCTCATCTCCATAATATTGACTCTCCATATCCCTTTGCTTTTCCGGCAGCAAGGTCCTTTCAAAATACTTGCCGGCCCCCATGAGCGCAACGGCGGAGGGCGCGACCCAGAAAGCACGCGGCGGCGAATCTTGTAAGGTTTTTCCGGTGCTCTCATGTCGACGATGTGACTCGGCGAGGCTCACATCCACCAGCTTCAGCGCTTTTTCCCCCAACAAACGGCAGGCCACGAACCCCCGTTTTTCATCCTCTTTCCCCCAAACAATCTCGCACGCCTTCCCTTCCCGCGCGAGGACTTGCACCGGGGTATTGGCGGTCACATGATCGATGACCGTCGCGTCCGCCGCCGCCGTTTCGCGTACATTGACCCACGAGCCGTGCACGAACATCGTTTCCGCCCCGGCCAGCGGCGCAAAAAAACACAGTGACAAGGCGAATAAGAGCGTTTTCAGGGTTCCCGGCATGCTCGTTCCTCTTTGCTTAAGCAAACGTAGCTCGCATAGCTTGGAGTGAGCAAAGCGAACTCCAACGTAAAACGCAATGAGATCCGCAGTGGGCAGCATGGCGGTCAAAGCAATCTCGGCTTGTGCGGCGCGCGGGCGAACAGCCGGTCGTAAAGCCAGTTGGGCAAAAGGCGCAGGCCCTTGGCGACGAGGCCCATCTGCCAGGGAATCACGGTGTAGCTCGCGCCGCGTTCGATGGCGCGGGCGAAGCGGCGCGCAGCCTCATCGGCGGAGAGCATGAAGGGCATCGGATAAGGATTGTGGGCGGTCATCGGCGTGGCGATGTAGCCGGGCGCGATCGTCACCACCTTGACCCCGCTACCGAAGAATTCAACGCGCAGGCTTTCGAGATAGGCGATCGCGGCCGCTTTCGAGGCGCTGTAGGCTTCCGCGCCGGGCAAGCCGCGAATGCCGGCGACCGAGGCGATGCCCACCAGACGGCCTTTGCCGCGCTGGCGCATGGATGGAATGAACGGAGAAAAGGTGGCGGCCAGACCATAGACATTGATGTCGAGGATGCGCCGGATAACAGCGAGATCTTCCCGACATTCGGTCAGTGTGCCTATCGAAACGCCGGCGCAGGCGACAACGATATCTGGCGCGCCGCCACGGGCCAGGAAATCATCCCCCGCCGCTTGCAGCGCGTCGGCGTCGGTGACATCCAGCGGATAGGTGTGAACGCTGGCCGCGCTTGTGTTGGAAAACTCGGCGGAAAGCTCGGCGGCAAGCGCCGAAAGCTGATCGCCGCGCCGCGCGGCCAGACCCAGCATGGCGCCCTGTCGGGCGTAGTATCGCGCCAGGGCGCTGCCGATTCCGGAGGACGCGCCGGTGATGAAGACTCGTTGACCGGTCAACGCTACTTCCCGGCAGGCGTCGTCGATCCGCCGGCTTTGGAATTGCGCTCGGCGCGCCGCATTTCGATGATCCGGTCGGCCGCTGGCAGCAGGTCTTGCAAACTCTTGCCGCCCACCAGGTAGCGACCGTCTATGACAATGGCAGGCACGCCCTGAATATGATGATTGTTCGCCATCTGATTGGCGCGTTTGACCTTGCTATCCACGCTGAAAGAGTTCCACGCTTCGGAAAACCGGCGGGCATCGACGCCCTGCGAGACGGCCCACTCGGCGATGTTTTTTTCGCTTACGAGCTTCAGCCCTTTCTCGTGGATGGCATTGAACAGCACGGCATCGAGGCGGGCCTGATCGCCCGTCGTGTCGAGCGTGTAGAAGAGCTTGGCCATCAGTGCATAGAAAGGCATATTGAAGCTGACCGGAACGCGCTTGAAAAAGACATCCCGAGGCAAATCCCTGGCCCATTGATGAATCAGCGGGTTGAGATCATTACAGTGCGGACAGGCGTAGGAGAAGAACTCGATCACCTCGATTCTGCCCGGATCGTCGGTGGATTGCGCCGGCTCGATCACGGTGTAGTCGCGCCCGGCGACCGGTTGGGCCTGTGCGGACAGCGAGAGCAGGCAAAGTGCGAAGGACAGCGCGGACAAGCAGATACCCAGATATTTCCTCATTCTCTTCTCCTTGGTCTCAATCTTTTCTGACAACGTTGGCATCGATGCCCTGGCTGGCGAGTTCGGCGCGCAAGGCATTGACATCTTCAAGCTTCCTGAACGGCCCCAGGCGGACGCGGTACCACACCCTGTCCTGCAGCATGACTTGCTGAATGGCGGCCTCCATGCCCATCATCGCCAGCCTGGCTTTCTGGTTGTCGGCGTCGCCGGCGTTCAGGAAAGAGCCCGTCTGCAAGAAGACAGGCTCCTTGAGCGTATTGTCTTTCCCATTTTGTTCTTTGTCCGCTTCGCCCGGTTTCGTTGCCTCGGGTTTGGGGGCGAGTTTTGGGCCGGAAGGCGTTTCACCTTCACCATTGCCCGGCAGAATCTTGTAAAAATCGAAACGCGGCTTGTCGATCGGCTGAGGCGTCGGATCGCCGGGCTTACCGGGCAACGCCAGCGGCGTTTGGGGGACGCCGCCGGGTTGTTGCTGTTGCTGCGAGCTTGACGACGAGGGAGGCTGCGTTCTCGACGTGAAAGGGGGCGGCGTCCGGTGGATATACCACACGACGCCCGCGGCGATAAGCACGCCGATGACCAGTCCAACGAACAGGCCGAGCAGAGTCCCGCCCGCCGATTTCTTGCGGGTTCCGTCAATGCGTTTGCGCGCATTCCTGTTCGTGTCACGACTCATGGGTATCCCTCTGCATCGACTGCGGACAAGCGACGCCGATGATGGACATGCCATTGCGGATGATTTGCCGCACGGCGGCGGCCAGCGCAACCCGCGCGTCCTTGAGCGCGGCGTCGTCGACCAGCATGCGCTCGGCATTGTAGTAACTGTGGAACTCGGCCGCCAGATCCTTGAGATAGAAAGCGATCAGGTGCGGGGCGAGATCCGCCGCCGCCGTCTCGACAACTTCCGGAAACTCGCCGAGCTTGGCGGCGATGGTCAGTTCATGCGGGTTGTCGAGCCGGCCGAGATCAGCCTTCGCCAGCGTCTCCGTATTGCCGTCCCACTGATCATCCCACTGCGCCAACACCGAACAGACACGGGCATGCGCGTACTGGATGTAGTAGACGGGATTTTCGTTGGTCTGGCTCTTGGCGAGGTCGAGGTCGAAATCGAGGTGCTGGTCCGACTTGCGCAGGATGTAAAAGAAGCGGCAGGCGTCGTTACCGACCTCGTCGCGCAAGGTGCGCAAGGTGACGTATTCGCCCGAACGCGTCGACATCGAAGCTTTCT
>BNUC01000228.1 GCA_025997075.1 Betaproteobacteria bacterium
AAAAAGTCAATACTACGCAATCCTGGATTTTCGCGTTCAGCTATACATAATTCGCTATAACGTCCGGTATCCCAAAGTTCTGCACAGGCTGTACAGTGCTGTGCATCTACGCATAAAATCAATTCTCCATTAACACTGTTTTTAACTTCCCGTGCACATCCGGGCATTTCAGTCCATTTCATCATTACATCCTCCTGCCCGGACTACGCCGCTTATTATGATTTCGACCATCTCCTTGAATCATGTTCAGACAGATTTGCGTAGGTTTGACGGAACGGTGCCGATACGCCTTCCCTGAAAATCAGCCGATCAAGAATTCCAGCGACTCCGCTCCCGAATTAAGGGCGACACTGATCGGCATCTGGCGCGCGGCATTGCCCCACAACTGGCGCGGTCCGGGTGACGAGAACAGGTCGTCGGCTGCCCAGGCGGCGCGGCGCGAGACCAGATACCGCATGGCGGGCGAGTCCATCTTGACCATGGCCTTCTCGATCACGAATTCATCCTTGCCGTGCCTGCGCTCGATGTTGAGCAAGCCGGTCAGCGGAATGGCCTGCGGCACGCCGCCACGACCGAGATCGGTCACCGTGGCCATGTATCCCGTGCGTCCGTCGAGAATCAGCGAACCCGCCGTCAAGCCCAGGTTGTAGGTGTAGGCGGCGTCGAACAGCGTCGGCGCGCCGCAACGGCCCTCGTAGCCAAAGAAGTGATAGTGCGCGGCGAACGGAATCCGGGCATCGATCTCTCCGACGCGCTCCTTGACCATATCCCCCAGCATTCGCTCGGTCGGAATCAGCGAAACCTGCAGGTTGCCGTGCGAATCCCGCTCGGCCAGCAGCATGCGCACCACGTAAACAGGCAGCGAGGACCACAGGCGAGCATTGGCCGGCGTCAGCCTGCTTTCGACGAACTCGGCCTTCTGGAGGCTGTTGAGCGCCGCGAATCCGGCGGCATCAGGATGCGCGAGCGTGTCGTTCAACTCGGCGATAAGCCCCTTCATCTCGGGAATGAATTCGATCAAACCCTCGGGAATCAACACCACGCCGTGATTGATCCCCTTGCTGGCGCGGGCTACCACGGTCTGGGCAATCTGGTCGACGATGGAAGCCAGCGACTGCTTTTCCCCGGCGACTTCTTCGGAAATCAGGGTGACCGCCGGTTTGGTCTGCAAAGCCACTTCCAAAGCCACATGCGATGCGGAGCGCCCCATCAGCTTGATGAAGTGCCAGTATTTGAGCGAGGAACGCGTGTCCTGCAAAACATTGCCGACCATTTCTCCGTAGACCTTGGTCGCTGTGTCGAAACCGAAAGAAATCGGCAACAGCTTGCCGATCTGCAGGTCACCGTCGATGGTCTTCGGCACGCCGATCACCTGCACGCCCGATCCGTCAGCCTTTATTCCCTTGAACAGGAATTCGGCGAGCACCGCGGCATTGGTGTTCGAGTCGTCACCGCCGATGACGACGATGGCGTCCAGCTTGTGCTTGAGGCAGCTCTCCTTGACGCTATTGAACTGCGCATCGGTTTTGATCTTGGTGCGATCGGTGCCGAGGAAGTCGAAGCCGCCCGTATTGATGAAACGTTCAATATCCGCATCGGTAATTTCGAGCAGGCTCCCCTTGATCAGCCCCTTCGGCCCCGGACGCACGCCAAGCAGGGTGTTGTCCGGCCCGAGCACGCGTTTCAAGCCACACACGACGTTATGCCCACCCGCTGCCGGGCCGCCCGAGAACAGCACGGCAACACGCTTGCCCCGCGGGGCATTCCGGTTGACGCCGGTGGAAGTCAAAACGACATTGCCGGAAGCCCGCACCGAATCCGGAAAACTCGCGGCTACTTTTTCGGCGTCCCTGGTGGCGAGAATATGGCTGCTCGGCGCAAAGGCGGCGGGCAAGGGTCCGGCGGCATCGCCAAACGCGGCACAGACGGGAAGCGGCAAAGTGCGAACCGCCGATTCAAAAATTGAATTGTGATTTTCCATCTTCAACAGATGGTCTAACAACATGCTCATGCGTAATTCCTTGAATGAAAGGATAAGAAAAAAATTGCCCCGCCATACCGTAGCGGGGGGCCGTTCCACGCAAAACAACGTTTAATTGGGGAATTGGGCGAAATTCTGCCCGGTGGACGCCAATGCGCCCTGCCAGGCCGGGCTGTTGAGATCGAGCTGTTTTTTCTGTCTGGCCAAAAGATCGATCGGGACGTGCGTGAATACGCCATGATGCTGCCCGATCACCAGTCCGGTCTTGCCCGCCATCGCGGCATGCGCGGCGTTGCGGGCGTAGAAATCGCAAAGAATGGCGTCCTCGGCGCTCGCCGGCACGCTGCGGATCATGTAACTCGGATCGAAATAGCGCAACGCGAAGGGAACGTTCTCGGCATTGAAATAGGATTCGATACGCTCGCGCAAGAACAGGCCGATATCCTTCAGCTTGAGATTACCGGAGGCATCGCGCCGTTCCTCGCCACCGGCCATCAGGTGCTGTCCGGCGCCTTCCGCGACCAGAATCACGGCATGGGCGCGATGAAGGATGCGTTTCTTGAGCGCTTCGAGGAAACCGTTCTCGCCTTCGAGTACGAAGGGCACCTCGGGCACCAGCGTGAAATTGACGTCCTGGCTGGCCACCGTCGCCCCGGCCGCGATGAAACCGGCGTTGCGCCCCATGATCTTGACCAGGGAAATCCCGTTAAACACGCTATGCGCCTCGGTGTGCGCGCAGGAGATGGCCTTGGCCGCCTCATTCACCGCCGTGACGTAACCGAAGGTGCGCGTGACGAAAGGCACGTCGTTATCGATAGTTTTGGGAATGCCTACCACGGCCAACGCGTGCCCGCGCGACCTGGCCTCATGAACCAGTTCGGCGCCGCCGCGCTGCGTGCCGTCGCCGCCGACGACGAACAGGATATCGACTTTGCGCCGAATGAGCGTATCGACCGCCACGCTGACGTCGACCGGCCCGCGCGAGGTATTGAGCACGGTGCCGCCCTCCATGTGGATGTCCTCGACGAATTCAGGTGTCAGCGGAATCGGTTCGGAAGCCCGCCAGGGATCAAGCCCCTGATAACCATTGGTAAAACCGAGAATCTCGCGCACGCCGTAACCGTGATGCAGTTGCAGGACCAGCGAACGGATCACGTTGTTCAGGCCGGGACACAGACCGCCGCAGGTCACGATGCCGGCGCGGGTTTTCCTGGGGTCGAAGAAGAGACGTTCGCGCGGCCCGGCCACCTCGAAGTAAAGTTCCTCATCCTCCAGAGGCGCATCGGGATCGACAATGACGCGGAACGGCACTCTGGCCTTGTCGCTGACGTGATAACTAAGCGGCGATGGGTAACGGGCCTCGCCAAGCACGGAAATATCCATGATCCTGATCCGGAAAAATGGGTTTCCTCCATGAAATTTGCAGACACCTATCCAAGATTACTCCAGTCAAGCCCACTCTCTATTAGATGACGGCATTTTTCAAGATATAATTCTTTCAGGTTTCTCAATCTAAAAATCTGTGATATGTCATGAAGTTTTTGAGCCTGATAAATCGATATTTTTTCTAATTTAGAGTAACGTTCAATTCCTTGAAGACATCCAATGGTGAGTCTAGAAAGATTTATTTCTTTCAGGTTGTCGGCGCACGGAAGTTCTTCTAAACTTATATACTTTCCAGATAAGCTAAGTCTGAGTAATCTTGGATAGGTGTCTGCAAATTTCATGGAGGAAACCCATTTTTGCCCCAATGACTCAAGACGGACAAATGGGCGGCAATCCTTCAGCCCATTGATATCGTCATTACAGAAAAATCTTTGTAAATCATTCGCATGCTGATTGAGAGGACTTAAATCAATTTTCCGATCCAACATCAGATGTAATCGAGTTATTTTTCTAAAATCTGATAAAAAGTCAATACTACGCAATCCTGGATTTTCGCGTTCAGCTATACATAATTCGCTATAACGTCCGGTATCCCAAAGTTCTGCACAGGCTGTACAGTGCTGTGCATCTACGCATAAAATCAATTCTC
>BNUC01000229.1 GCA_025997075.1 Betaproteobacteria bacterium
ATGAAAACCTTTTTAACCACGGCGACACGGCGGGCACGGCGAAAAGCAAAAAGCGAAAATCGTTTTTGTCTTTGCTTTTCGCCGTGCCCGCCGTGTCGCCGTGGTTAACTGCTTTTTCCATTTGATCCCTGCTCATCAGTTTGAATCGCACCCTGCAACTTGCGCAATACATCAAATCCTGAATTTCGTGGTATAAACGCCCACCGGACAGGAAAAAAGCTCTAATTTCAATGCCCTTTGGTTTCTACATCATCATGGCGGCGCAGTTTTTTTCAGCGCTTGCCGATAACGCTCTGCTGATCGTTGCCATCGCCGATGTCGCGGACGGCTTTGCACTGCTTGAAGTCGAAGCCGCCGTGGCCTTGCGTGAGGCCGGACTCAAACAGCCGATTCTGCTCCTGGAAGGTTTTTTTGATCGACACGACCTGATGGCGTGCTTCGAGTACGGATTGACGCCCGCCGTGCATCGTCTCGAACAGTTGCGCATGATTCGCGACGCGGCCTCGCCGACGCGCCTGCCGATTTACCTCAAGCTCAACACGGGCGAGAGCCGCCTCGGCTTCAAGCCCGGGGAAATGCCCGCCGTCCGGCGCGAACTGGCGGAGCACATGCCTCTCTTCCTTTCGTCCGTCACGCTGATGACGCATTTTGCCGAGGCCGATGGCGAGCGCGGCGTGGAGTGGCAACTTGAACGCCTCCGGCAAGTGAACGAAGGCTGGAATCTGCCGGTGTCGATGGCCAACTCGGCGGCGATTCTGCGCCATCCGCGGACGACAGGCGACTGGGCGCGTCCGGGGATTATTCTGTACGGCGCGAGTCCGTTCGCGGACGAGGACGCCGCGAGCTTCGGGCTGCGTCCGGCGATGACCCTGACGAGCCGCATCCTGAGCGTGCAGAATATCGCGCCGGGCGAGCAAATCGGTTACGGCGGGATTTTCAGGGCGTCCCGGCCGATGCGTATCGGCGTCGTCGCCTGTGGTTACGCCGACGCGTATCCCCGTCACGCGCCAAACGGAACGCCGATTCTGGTGGCCGGCGCGCGCACGGCGACCGTCGGCCGCGTATCGATGGACATGTTGACCTGCGACCTGACCGATATTCCGCAGGCGGGGGTCGGCAGCGAGGTGGTGCTGTGGGGCGAGGGGCTGGCCGCGGACGAAGTGGCCGCCGCCGCCGGCACGCTCAGTTACGAGATGTTCAGCGCGCTGGCGCGGCGCGTGCCCATGGTCGAAGTCGGGAGCAGGGGAGAAGTGGACGAAAAAGGGAATGGGGCCTGTCGATGGCCAGGGCAAAGACAATCTATTCCTGCACCGAATGTGGCGCCGCCTCGTCGAAGTGGCAAGGGCAATGTCCGGAGTGTGAAGCCTGGAACACGCTGGTCGAAACTGTCGCCGAGGCCGATACGCCCTCGTCGCGACGTTTCTCCGCGCTCGCCGGCACGGCCAGGGTGCAGACGCTCTCCGATATCGAAGCGCGCGAAGAAGACCGGCTGCCGACCGGAATCAGCGAGTTCGACCGGGCGCTCGGCTGCGGTCTGCTGGCCGGCGGCGTGGTTCTGGTCGGCGGCGACCCCTGCATCGTCCAGAGCACCTTGCTGCTGCAAGCCTTGTCGGTGCTTTCCAACGCATCGGAAGTGCTTTACGTGAGCGGTGAGGAATCCGGCCAGCAACTCGCCCTGCGCGCGCGGCGTCTGGCGCTGGATACCCGGCAGCTCAAACTGCTGGCGGAAATCAATCTGGAAAAGATTCTCGCCATCTTGCAGAAGGAAAAGCCGCACGTGGCGGTCATCGACTCAATCCAGACGCTGTGGTCGGACCAGCTCGCCTCGGCGCCGGGATCGGTGGCGCAGGTGCGCGAATGCGCGGCGCAGCTCACCCGGCTGGCCAAACAGAGCGGCACGACGGTGATTCTGGTGGGGCACGTCACCAAGGAAGGCGCGCTGGCCGGGCCGCGCGTGCTGGAACACATCGTCGACACCGTGCTGTACTTCGAAGGCGATACGCATTCGAGCTTCCGCCTCATCCGCGCGGTGAAAAACCGTTACGGCGCGGTCAACGAGATTGGCGTCTTCGCCATGACCGATCGCGGGCTGAAGGGAGTCAACAACCCGTCCGCGATGTTCCTTTCGCAGCACGGACAAAACGTTCCCGGCTCCTGCGTGCTGGTCACCCAGGAAGGAACACGGCCCTTGCTCGTGGAAGTGCAGGCGCTGGTCGACCAGGCGCACGGCAATCCGCGCCGGCTGACGGTCGGGCTCGACGCGCAACGCCTCGCCATGCTGCTGGCCGTGCTGCATCGCCACGCGGGCATTCTCTGCTTTGACCAGGATGTGTTCGTCAATGCCGTCGGCGGAGTCAGAATCAGCGAGCCCGCGGCTGATTTAGCGGTTCTTTTGTCAATCGTTTCTTCTTTTAAAAACAAAGCATTGCCAGATAAACTTATAGTGTTTGGTGAAGTTGGCCTGGCTGGTGAAATCCGTCCCGCGCCGCGCGGTCAGGAACGTTTGAAAGAAGCCGCCAAGCTGGGATTTTCACGCGCCTTGATTCCCGAAGCCAACCGACCCCGGCAAGCGGTCGCGGGCATGGAAATCATCGCCGTGCGTCGGGTGGATGAGGCATTCGAGGAATTGCGCGGATTGGAATGAGCAGGTGTTGTTCCATATTCACGGTATTTGTTGACATCTACCGATGCTATGGAACAATACCAATTATGGATACGATTGCCGGGAAACTGATCAGTTTGGTGCGCTCAAAAGGGCTGGTGCGCCCCAATGATCTTGCTTCAATGGGAATTCCGCGAATTTTCCTGACTCGCGCTGTTCATCGCGGGCAACTGGAAAAGATTGGGCGCGGCATGTATTGCCTGCCGAATCGCCAGGTTTCGGCGCATGTCACGCTGGCCGAAGTCGCGCGCCGTGTTCCCAAAGGGGTAATCTGCCTGCTTTCGGCGCTGAGATTTCATGGCCTGACGACCCAGGCGCCGTTTTCGGTCTGGCTGGCTATCGACAATAAGGCATCCGCGCCCAGGTTCGACTATCCACCGCTACGCATTGTTCGTTTCTCCGGGGCTGCGCTTAGCGAAGGCATCGAAGAATATATCGTCGACGGCGTCGCGGTTCGCGTCACGAGCGTGGCGAAAACAGTGGTGGATTGTTTCCAATACCGCAACAAGATTGGCCTTGATGTGGCGCTGGAGGCTCTGCATGAGGCTTGGCGCGAGAAGCGCATGACGAGCGACGAAATATGGCGCCACACCAAAATTTGCCGCATGACTAATGTGATGCGCCCTTATCTGGAAAGCCTGGCATGACGATCCGGCGCAACATCGCTGCTTCTGTTCGCGCTCGCCTGCTCAACAAGGCGCGGGCCGAAAAGCTGGATTTCAATCTGTTGCTGACCCGTTATGCACTGGAACGGATGCTCTACCGGATTCCAAAAACTCTGTCGGCGTCAGAATAAATGGTTCCTGGGGATAATGTTTTGTGTTCCCGGTAATCAGGCAGGCATCGGCGCTTTTAGCTGTGTCATAAAAAACGCGGTCGTCTTCGTCAATCATGGCATCCGTGCTTGGCACATTCTTGCCTCATTCGCCGGAATACGCAGACGCGGTCTGTATAAAACATCCTCGTACTCCGCCAAAATATCCGCGCTGAAAACCAAAGCCAGAGTCCGGGTTAGAAACATCTTGAATATTTTTGCGGGATTACCTGATGGCGACAGCATGGCCGAAACGAGGACATTTGTGTCAAGAACGGCGCGGAGCGGATTCATATATTCGCCCTGCGTGTTTTCCGCTCCGCCCGCGCAGCCGTAATTTCCGCGTCTATTTCTTCCGGGGTCATTTTGTCCGTGCCGTTTTGAACGGAATTTCGCCATATCCGTTCGGATGCGGCCATCGCCTCCCGCATGACAACTCCTTGGCCCTCGTTATCGGTAAAGAGGGCAATTTCAAACGGGATTTTTTTCTGTCTGACTGCTTGGCGCACAAATACGGTAATCGC
>BNUC01000230.1 GCA_025997075.1 Betaproteobacteria bacterium
TATTTAAACAAGAGAGACGATAAAGTTATTATTGTTGATACAAAAAAGTTCAACCTTGTGAGGAAGATGTGGGATTTAATGCTATCTTGAAACTATACCGTGCCACGAGTATTGAATATAGCCAATAATGACTGGTGATTTAGAACAAGAAAGACAGAAAAACAATGAGGGAAAGTATTGTCTCTTTCTGGGTTATATGGAATATTTAACAATGTTTTCTATACTTGAGATTTTTCGCGGAAATGACAAATTAGGAAATGAACTCACAAACCTATGATTACATATGATGAGTTTTACAGGGTGCAAGAAATGATTTGAAAGAGAGGAATACATATTAAAGGGAAAACAAGAGAATTTGCATTTACTTGATTTATCAAGTGTTGAGAATGTGGTAGTGCCATAACAGCGATAGAAAAACAAAAAGTAATAAAGACTACTTGAAAAACAAAGAATTATGTTTATTATAAATGTACTAAAAGAAAATCAGGTTGTAAAAATTGCAGTCAAAGAGCAATAAAGCTTGAAAACTTGGAAAAGCAAATTGATGATATATTATCAAGTATTGAAATAGGCTCTGAATTTAAAAATTGGAGTATAGAAATATTAAAGTTGGATTTTGAGAACAATATCAAAGAAAAAGAAATCATAAAACATAATTTACTAACCTTGCTTGACAAAGAAGAGAAAAAAATCACCAAGCTTACAGAATATTTAATATCAGAAACAATTAGTGAAAATGAGTACAATATCTCAAAGAAGCAAACAAAAATAAATATTGGAAGATTTAGAGATAAATTAATTAAACTCAATAATGAACAAGATGAAAGTATTGAAGATACAGAAAGAGTGTTTAATTTTCTAGTTCAAGCAAGAAGTTATTTTAATCATTGAAATTTACAAGTTAAAAAAGAGATTTTTAGAGCATTGGGTTTGAATTGGACATTGAAAGATTGAATTTTGCACTACAATGCCTTTACTTGGTTTGAAAAAATACAAGAATTTAATGAAAGAAATAATTATAAAAACTCTCCGTTAGAACTGAAAGAAAACAGCACTAATAATGGAAGTATTAGTGCTGTAAATGACAAAAAATCAAAATGGTACTGATTAGTGTTTGTTGTCAGGAAGTCAATATTAGAATGGTGAGAAAAAGTGTACTTGCCCGACCTATAATCATCTTTCAAACTGCAATAACAGAATTAAAAGCAGTGGTAGTATATTAAAATTCAATTATTTGTCAAAAAATTTTATAATTTTTCACTCAAATTAAAAAGCACCTATGCGGTGCTTTTTGAATGAACTACCTAGTAACAAGCTGCGAGATGTTAAACTCTCAAATTTTTTCTATCATCTTGAAAAACCGAGAAAACTAGGGTATAAAGCAAATACTATCAATATTTTGATAGTTTTGACCATATACATAAATATCAGGAATATGAATATGAAAAATTATTTAATCGCATTTTTAATTTCATTATGTTTTATCAGCAATGTTTTTGCTTTAACACAGGACACAAAAAATTTAGCTGTTTCAACAATTACTGATATTGATAACACCATTTCTAAATACGGGTTGAATAAAGACATTTATTCAGCCAATGGGGCAAATATAAATAAGCATTATATTTTTGCTCACGAAAAATATTATTCTGAAATTTTGGCTAGTGTTAATATTTTATTGTCAAAAATAGATACAAAAGATGAACAAGTTTATCAATTATTCACTGAAATAAAAGCACACTTAGAAAAGATATTGACACTAAACATTATTCGTGGATTTATTATTGAAGATAAGAGATTAAGTGATAATTATATTAACTGGTTAGAAAAAAATTATGCCCAACTCTTTAATCCTGAACAACCTTATAAAAATAAACACGACTTGGATAGAACATTTGTTGAAGATATTGTTAAAAGTTTTGATGTTGTATGCAATATAAAGTACAAAATTTCAAAGTTGTTAATTGCTCAATAATTCATATTCTTTTGAAATGTTAAATTTGCTTTCTTACTAAAATCTTGTATAATATTTTTGTAGGAAATTAAATATTTTTATGTTGATAAACATAACAATGGGTAATCATTCTTTTGAATTATTCATTAATGTTTATCAATATTTTAGTGTTTAATTTCCTACAAAATTGAATGATTACCCGTATATTAAAAATATGGGTACTTAGCAACATCACACCTTTAACCTGCTTAGTGCCACCTTACCCACTAAGCCTTTTTTATGCCAAAATCTGCAAACATTCTACCAATCCGCCCCAATCAGCTTAAAATAGTCCAGACATCCAAAAGCCTAAGAGATACCCAAATGAACAGTAAAACCCTTATTGCCTCTATCCTGCTTGCTTCAAGCCTTTACACGGGCCAAGCCCTAGCTAGTCCAGACCTTACACCTGAACAACTAGGCAAAGCCAAAGAGACAGCCTCACAGATGAAGCCACCAGTGGATTTTGAAGCTATGTTAAAAGAAGCCGATAGATTAGGTGTGGAATGCACAGGAGATTTAACAAGAAAAATCAAAATTGCAAGTTGCAGCCTGAAAGTTGATACAGCTCAAAGCGAAGAAAGGCAAGTAAAAATAAGAGAAGAAACTATACAAATTGTGAATGACCTTGCAGATAAAGCCGAGAAGAAATTAAAGCAATGAAATAATATTTAAACCTTGATTATGACTCAAAAAGAAAATTTTCCATTATCAGAAAATATTGAGCAGAACAATATAAACAATTTACCACCACAAGAACCATTTGACCCAATAATACAAAAACTTGAATGATGTGTTAGTTTAGTAAATGTAGAATACAAAAAGACCTTATGAAAGGATTTGCCAGATGATATTAAAAGTTTGCTTTCAAAAGTTTTAAATGGTAAAGATGAAAACGAAAGAGATGAAATATTAGATAATATACTTGATATTGTTAATAGTGGCGAAGAAATAACAGATATTGATATAAAAGAATATTTAGAAGATTTAACTATAAATCAAACAAAAAATTTAAACGAACAAGCAGAGATTGACCGCAAAAATTCAGTTCTTCAACTCGCAAGCTCTCTTGAAAACCTAGATTGAACTTGAAAAAATTATCAAAAATTTTTAAAAAAAGTTATAAATCTTAAATGAAAGTGATTGGATAATAGCCTTGATGAAGAAGTTATAGGACTACTTGAAGAACTCAACAACCCCCAAACACTCCTTGCCCTAACTATTGACCTCCAAACCCAAGACCAACAAAACGGAACTCATAATTTTGACTTGTTCAAGGCTTCTATCATCAGCCTAGACCCCACTTTCAGGGACAAAATCCCAGAAACCGAAACAAAGGCAAAACTTGCCCTTTGAACAGACAACCTCAAAAACACCACAATCACAGATAAGGGCTACAAACAGGCAACTCCTGACGGCTTCACCACTTCCGCAACACTGAACGGCAAAGACAGGACTTTAAGCCGTACAGATAGCAACTACACCCTAAAATCAGACCTAGACACCACCACAACCCAACAAGAAGCGGACAAGATAACAGCCAGTCTTGCAGAAGCTATAAAGCCCCTAGACAAGAGCCTTGCCAGTATCAAGGCTATGAAAGCCTCCTTAGATGAAGCCAAGAGACAGGGAACGAGCATAGACACTCTAAAAAGCGAACTCCAAGCCCTTGACCCAGAGTTATACAACCAACTAGGGCTAGACTTCTTGAATTCTCCTGATGAGCTTACAAACAGCCTTGCAACCCACGAAAACGAATTGACCGACAGCAAAGCAGAATTACAAGCAAAGGCAGGCAATGCCAGGGATAAGCTAATCCACGAACAGAAGACCAAAGCAGAGCAAAAGGACACACACAGAAAAGAAACTCTAAACTTCATTCATCAAATAGGCTTTGACACCCTACCGCAAACAACGACAGACACGATTATTGAAAACATCAACCAAGCACCAAGTAGTTACTGACTAACTCAAAAAATTGATTTTGAAAATGGTA
>BNUC01000231.1 GCA_025997075.1 Betaproteobacteria bacterium
CTCCAACGTTAGCCCTGTCCAATACATGAGCATTTTCCCACGGCATCAAGTAGCGCATCGTTACAGTGTTCTTGGTCGCGCAAGTTGCCCGCACTTGCTGGTCGTGTTGCAGCACAGTAGGCGTGCCCATTTCGTTTTGCGCCACTTCAAACCCTCGCTTCCCGACGTGCTTGCTTCGTGGGAAGTTCCGTGCCAAAGTCTAACCTTTCGTTCAAGCGGACGCCGCTGTCGCGGCGCCGCTTAACTCCAACGTTAGCCCTGCCCAATACGGTGAGCATTTTTCCACGGCATCAAGTGGCGCATCGTCACAGTGTCAGCGTTCTTGGTCGCGCAAGTTGTCCGCGCTTGCTGGTCGTGTTGCAGCACAGTGGACGCGCCCATTTCGTTTCGCGCCACTTCAAACCCTCGCTTCCCAACGTTCTTGCTTCGTGGGAAGTTTCGTGCCAAAGTCTAACCTTTCGTTCAAGCGGACGCCGCTGTCGCGGCGCCGCTTAACTCCAACGTTAGCCCTGTCCAATACATGAGCATTTTCCCACGGCATCAAGTAGCGCATCGTTACAGTGTTCCTGGTCGCGCAAGTTGTCTGCGCTTGCTGGTCGTGTTGCAGCACCGTGGGCGTGCACATTTCGTTTCGCGCCACTTCAAACCCTCGCTTCCCGACGTTCTTGCTCCGTGGGAAGTTTCGTGCCAAAGTCTAACCTTTCGTTCAAGCGGACGCCGCTGTCGCGGCGCCGCTTAACTCCAACGTTAGGTTTCTTCGAATTGCCGTTGCCAACACCATCCATATCTCGACTAGGTCATTATATGAAAAAACAATTCGAGTGGTACTTCAACCCAACAAAAGAAGAAATCGATGATGCATGGAAGAATGGGGTATTGACGGTTGATACGAACGTGCTTCTTGATCTGTATCGCTACCACGAGGGCACAAGAGATAGCCTGATTCAGAGCCTTCAAAAGTTTGAAGGCGAAAAATGGCTGTCGTATCAAGCCGCGACGGAGTTTTTCCGAAATCGAACAAAGGTAATTGTTTCATCCGAGAAAGCATTCAAACAGGCGCAAGATGAGATCGATAACTTGAACGGCAAGTTGGAGTCTGCCGTTGCACGGTTGAAAGGAAATCGAATCATTCCTTCAGAGGTCTCCGAAAAACTTGATAGTGCGGTGAAGTCTTCGACCTCAGAAGCGCAATCGCAAATAAACAAAGCTAAGGAAAGTTACCCTGAATTCCTTCAAGACGACCCTATCCTCAAACAGCTTTCAGAAATATTCAATGATGCGGTCGGTGAAGACTTCAAAGAAGAGAGCAGAGAAGAGATAGCTGCGCAAGCCGAAGAAAGAAGGAAAAATAAAGTGCCCCCAGGGTACTTGGATGAAGGGAAAGATGAGGATCGTCCGTACGGAGACTATTACCTTTGGCGTCAGATCATTGAACACGCGAAAGCGAAGGAACGTCCTGTTGTACTGGTTACTTCTGAACGCAAAGAAGACTGGTGGGAAAAAATTTCGGGGAAAACTACTGGCCCTAGGCCCGAACTACTAAAGGAAGCGAAGCAGATTTCAGGACAACGGATACTGATATACCAAACCGAGCGTTTTTTGGAACATGCGCTACAACGTTTTCAGCAACCAGTAAATGAAACCGCCATTGAAGAAATTCGTGCGATAAGCACTTGGAGGAGCGAGCTTGAAGTTGCGGTGAGACTGCAAGAGCAATCTGTAACTGAGAGCACAAGTGATAAAAACGTAGGTGCTTTGCGTGTTGAGCTAAAGCGCCCGGTGAGAAACTTTACAGTGAGTGGTCATTTGAACCCCAACATGGGCGATGTTCCCCATCTGACCGCTCACTTGATAAGCGCACCAGATTCATTGCCAAAACACAGAATCAATGCAGGAACCGGCACAAAATATGACTTCAACATTCACATTATTTGCGGAGAGCCAGGTATTCATCTTCCTGTTGGTTCCTACGTGTTTGAATACGAGGCAACGTGCAAAGTGCCGGATAGCAACGTCGAAGCTTCAAGCGCACTAGAAACCTAACATGGCGCTCAACCTCGCTCCCTTCAGTCGCTGGACGCTGCGCGATAAAGCCGCGCAGCGCCGGTTAGCTCTACGTTAGCCATTTATGATCTACGTACTCGACCAGAACTATCTCCGGGCTGACGAATTGGGAGATCTTATTTTGGCAGAGCCGCATTCCAAATTTGTCATTCCCGATATCGCTCTATTGGAAATGTGCAAAGGAGATAAATGGAAGGAAACCATACTTAGATCGTTCGCAATTCTCAGCGCCTACCCCGACCGAGTCTTTCATTCACTCTCAATAGGAGAAGGGCTGAACTACGAACTTGAGCATGGTAGGTCAATCGAGGGGAAGCTTCTTCCTCGTGACTTTCGAGGCTTTACAAGAACTATTCTCGCCAATGTCGCAGCGGGCGGAACCGGCGACGCGATTGACATGATTAGAGGCAAGATTCTGGATGCCCAACGGGACATACAGATGGCTGAATTGAATCATCTAAACAATCAACAGAGCTTGCTCCAACGAGTCGGCATCATTGAGTCAGCCCTTGCTGGTGAACCATTAAAGGTATTGCGAAGCGGCAAGGTCAGTCGAGGAGATCGCTTGGCCATTATCAGAAATGTATCGCTTGATCTTTGTTCAACATTGCTTCAGAGCCATGGTCTATCGAAAAATAAAGTTCGCGTGCTTCTAAAGCAGAGGCCACTCGTTCTTAGGTTCTTCTATGTCAGTGTCCGCCACTGCGTTGATTGGGCTGCAAGAGGCGGAGTCTTAACAATGGATCCAGAGAGAATTACCAATGACATTCTCGATCAAGACTATGTGCTGGTTGGCTCTTTCTTCGATCGCTTGCTGTCCAAGGAAGTTAGAGTTCAAGAAGCTTATGCCGACCTTCGTGAGTTAATCCAAAATGGCTAACCCATCATTCCACCGGACCTTGCGCATAAAGCCGCGCAAGGCCGGTGAATTCAAACGTTAGGGTTCTCCCGTGACAACGCGCACAAACTACGTTCTCGTCGATTTTGAAAATGTCCAGCCGCAAGACATCGGCTTGCTCAAGGGCGGACCGTTCAAGGTCAAGGTTTTTCTCGGTCCCAACCAATCGAAAATCCCTGTCTCGTTAGCCGCCGCCCTTCAATCTCTAGGCGACAACGCCGAGTACATTTCTCTCGAAACAGCAGGGAACAATGCTCTCGACTTTCACATTGCCTATTACATTGGGGTTTTGTCGGCAACCGAACCGACTGCATTTTTCCATGTCATCTCGAAAGACACAGGGTTTGATTCGCTGCTGAAATATCTAAAGGGGAAAAAGATTTTCGCTCAGCGGTCTATCTGCATTGCCGACATTCCTTATTTCAAGCCCGCGCTTCCTGATGCGACAGATGCCCAGATTGAAGCCGTCATTGCAGACCTTATTCGTCGCAAAGCGTCGAAGCCACGAACACAAAAAACTTTGCTGAGTACCCTTCACGCTCTTTTCAAAAAGGAGTTGTCCGAGCAACAACTTGCCACATTGTTTGCTACTCTGTGTGAGCGTGGCGTCGTTAAGGTTGATGGAACCAAGGTGTCCTATGCTCTACCAACCGAACCCTAACATTCCGCTCCAGAGGGACGCTTCGCCGACAAGCCGGATCGCGCCCCTGGGCTTGTTCGTTAGCCCTCTCAAATGACATTTACACGTACTCTTGACGCTTCGTTTGCTATCACGGTAGCACTTGCCATGGTGGTTCTTGTAATCATCAAAGGCGATGCGCTGTATTTAGGGCTTTGGTATTACATAGCCGTACCAGTTGTGATTTTGGGACTGTGTTCAGCATTTCGTCCCGCTCCGCTATTTTTATTTGGCGTCGCGTCCGCTATCGCTATCTCGATGCTCGC
>BNUC01000232.1 GCA_025997075.1 Betaproteobacteria bacterium
TCCGATACATTTGTCGGGTTGCGCTTCGCTTACCCAAGCTACGCAAAAACCCCCGTCATTCCTTTTGATAGCCGTTTCTATTTCGCGGATTTCCTGGTATTCGCGATTCAGCGCGGACTTCCCGGCGCCAGGTTGCACGCGCCCGACTCGCCATGCCTCACAAAATCTTTTTACTCACTTGATATTTACGCCACCGTCGATTGGCAAATTGGCGCCGGTTATGAAGCTTGCCTCATCGGATGCGAGAAAATATGCGGCTGCGGCAATATCCTCCGGTGTTCCGAGCCGTTGCAGAGGCAATCCCACTGCTCTCGCTTGATATTTTTCGGGGTCAAATGCAGGATTGCTCGCGTTCCAGCGCGTGTTCTGTATCGTACCAGGGGCTATGCTATTCACCCGGATGGTTGGCGCAAGCACATTGGCAAGACATTTTGTGAGATGGATGATCGCGGCCTTTGACACAGAATAAGGAATAGAGCTTCCAGCAGGTAACATGCCGGCAACAGAGGCGAGGTTGACAATACTGCCGCCGTTTTGTTTATTCATGATTTTTGAGGCGGCCCGGCAGCAAAAAAACATGCTTTCCACATTGCTCTTGTAGAGGAAATCCCAAACCTCCGCAGTTGCGGCGTCAAGCTCTTCAAACGGAATAAATTTTGTCACACCGGCATTATTGATAAGCACATCCAGCCCACCCAGGCATTCCGCGGCCGTGTTCACAAGCCTGTCCGCCTCCAGCTCATTGGAAATATCGGCTTGCACCAGATACCCTTTTCCACCGGATTTTTCTACCAGCCGCAGTGTTTCACGAGCATCTTCTTCGGCGTTCCGATAGTTGATTACAATCTGCGCCCCGTGCTCCGCGAATTTGATCGCCGTTTGCCTGCCAATGCCAATAGAAGCGCCGGTAATCAATACTTTTTGCATGTTCGTCCTCCATTTATTTGATTTTGAATGCAGACCGCGATGTCTACCACGGGGCAAGCGTCCGCGTCAATCAGGATTTTCACCAAGAACTTCCATCGAGTCCGCTCATCGTTCAATCAGCGCCACGGCCTCGGTCGATATGCCTTCTTCCCGGCCCACGAAGCCTAGTTTTTCCGCGGTTTTGGCTTTCACATTCACCTGTTCCACGGGAATCCCGAGGTCATCCGCGATTGTCGCGACCATGCGCGGGATATGCGGGGCCATTTTCGGCCGCTGGGCGTTGATCGTCGCATCCACATTCACGATGCGCCAGCCGGCGGCGGTGAGCCGGTCCCGAACGTCGCGCAGAAGAACGCGACTGTCCACGTCTTTGAAATGCGCGTCCGTATCCGGGAAAAGCCGTCCGATGTCGCCCATTCCTGCCGCGCCCAGCAGGGCGTCGATGATCGCGTGCAACAGCGCGTCGGCGTCGGAATGGCCGAGCAGGCCGGATTCGTGCGCAATCTCGACGCCGCCGATGATCAGTTTGCGTCCGCTTGAGAGCGCGTGGATGTCGCCGCCTTGCCCGATACGAATCATGAGTTCCTCGCCTTCAATATTCCTTCGGCCAGTTCCAGATCGGCCGGATAGGTCACCTTGAAATTGGTCGCGTCCGCCCGGACGAGCAGCGGCCGGTAACCCATCGCCTCGACCGCGCCGGCTTCGTCGGTCACCGCCTGCTGACCATCCAGCGCCTGCCGCAGCAATCCGTAGCGGAACATCTGCGGCGTTTGCGCCTGCCACAATCCTTCGCGCGATTCGGTCGCCGCCACGCGCTGCGCGGCATCCGAGCGCTTCAGCGTATCCGCCACGGGAACGGCAAGCAAGCCGCCGACGGGATCATCCCGCAGGGCTTCGCACAAGCCGGTCAGCAATTCCCGGGACAATCCGGGCCGGGCGGCATCGTGCACCAGCATCCAATCGTCCTGCGAGACGATGTGCCCGACAGCGGCCAGCCCGTTCGCCACGCTCCCGGCGCGCGTCGCCCCGCCACAACGCAACACTTCCAGCTTCATGCCGAGTCCCGACCAGTCGTAGGCATCCCACCAGGCGTCGCCCGGCGAGAGAACTACCCATACCCGCTCGATTCGCTCGTAGCGGCATAGCGCGGCCAGCGCATGATGGATCATCGGTCGCCCCGCCAGGGGCAGGTATTGCTTGGGAGTTTCGGAACCGAAACGGGCGCCGCTTCCGGCAGCAGGGACGAGGGCGTAATAGCGTGAATGGCTTGGCATTGGCGAATTCTAGCTGAAAGCCAGGGCGCATCATATTGCCGCGTTGCCTCACTGTGCGCCTTCGCTAATTGCTATATAGTGAAGGTAATTCTGAAGAAATGAGCGTTGCCATGAACACTCACATCCGTCCTGCCGCCGTCGCCGGGAGTTTCTATCCCGATTCACCGGACCGCCTGAGCCGCGAGATCGCGGCCTTGCTCGCCAACGTAACGGGCCAGTCGGAGGCTTGTCCCAAAGCGATCATCGTGCCGCACGCCGGCTACGTTTACTCCGGGTCGATCGCGGCCTGTGCTTTCGCCTTGTTGGCCAGTCGAAGAGATGCGATCCATCGCGTCGTACTGCTCGGCCCGACGCATCGAGTCGCTGTGCGCGGACTGGCGTTGCCGGACTGTGATGCTTTCGCCACGCCACTGGGCAAGGTCCCGATCGACTCGCTGGCAGCCGATGCGATACGGGATCTTCCGCAGGTCGTCGTCAGCGATCCGGCGCATCGTCTGGAACACTCGCTGGAAGTCGAAATCCCGTTTCTGCAAGCTGTTCTCGGCGAATTTTCCCTGTTGCCGCTCGCGGTCGGGGATGTTTCTCCGAGCGCCGTGGCCGAAGTGCTCGACCGCCTGTGGGGCGGTGATGAGACGCTCATCGTGATCAGCTCGGATCTGTCGCACTATCTTCCTTACGAAGACGCGTGCCGGATCGATGCCGGAACGGCGCGCCAGATCGAAAATCTCGATCCGACGATCAAGCATCACCAGGCCTGCGGGGCCACGCCGGTCAACGGCCTGTTGCTGGCCGCCCGCAAGCATGGCTTGCAGATACGGCCACTGGATCTGCGCAATTCCGGAGACACCGCGGGAGACCGCCGACGGGTTGTCGGCTATGGGGCTTTCGCTTTCTTTGAATCATTACAGGGAGAACATCACCATGTCCATTGATCCTTTGGGCCATACCCTGCTGGCCATCGCCCGCAACGCCATCAAAAAGGAATTCGGCATGGAGGACCCCATGCTCACGCCACATCCGGCTCTGACAAAACTGGCGGCCACCTTTGTCACGCTGACGCAGAAAGACCAGTTGCGCGGGTGCATCGGTAGCCTCGAACCCTCCCGTCCGCTCGCCATGGACGTTGCGGAGAACGCGCGCGCGGCGGCATTCCGCGATCCGCGTTTTCCCCCGTTACGGCAGGGAGAACTGGATAAGACGCGCGTCGAGGTTTCCCTGCTTGACACGCCGGAAAAGCTGAATTTCAACGACGAGGAGGATGTGCTCGGACAACTGCGTCCGGGCCTCGACGGGCTGATCCTCAATTGCGGAAACCATCGCGCCACCTTCCTGCCGCAAGTATGGGAATCACTGTCAACGCCGCAACTGTTCCTGCAACATCTCAAACTCAAGGCCGGGCTGCCTTTGAGTTTCTGGAGCCCGAACCTGACGCTTTCCCGCTACGGGGTGCAAAAATGGAAGGAATCCTCTTGACCCACTCAGGCAATAAGCTCTGGACTTACCTTTCTCTGGATCAGCAAGAAATTAGCGACAGGCCTTCAGGCCTGTCGGTCCCACCGCCCTAAAGGGCGGGGTTTCAACCGGAGTTAGTTTTACGATGAATGTTGTTGAAATGATGGACAATATTTCCTGCGGAGCACTGCGGTCAATCCCTTCGCCCCGCTTGCGGAGCGTGCGAGGCCAAGGTGGCC
>BNUC01000233.1 GCA_025997075.1 Betaproteobacteria bacterium
GGCAAGGTTTCAGATGAAGATTATGAAAGTTTGAATATCAAACCCGCAGAATTCCATGGCGAATGGAACTACAGAATCTCTCCTGTCTTAATGTAATTGCCTAGTTTGTTTGGTAACAGTTCCTTAGGGCTTTGATGACATCAGGAGTCAAAATTATGGCGGTAAAGAAAAGCGAACTATATTCAAGCCTGTGGGCAAGCTGCGACAGCTTACGCGGCGGTATGGACAGTTCGCAATACAAAGACTATATATTGACGCTCTTATTCGTGAAGTACGTTTCGGACAAGTTTAAAGGTGTTGCTTTCGGCGATATTGATGTATCCGACGGCGGCAGTTTTGACGATATGCTCGCGTTGATTGGCAACAAAAACATCGGCGAGGAGATGGACAAAATCATCGCCAGACTCGCCGAAGCCAACAACCTCCGTGGTGTTATTGATAACGCGCAGTTCAACGATGAAGACAAGCTCGGCAAAGGCAGGGAAATGGTGGATAAGCTGAGCGAACTGCTCGGCATATTCCGCGACCAGATGCCGGACTTCAGCCGTAATCGCGCCGATGGCGACGACATCATCGGCGACGCTTACGAATACCTCATGCGGAACTTCGCCACCGAGAGCGGCAAAAGCAAGGGACAGTTTTACACCCCTGCCGAGGTGTCACGCATACTCTCCAAGGTTGTCGGCATTGCACACGCTAAAGCGGGCGAAACCACCCTGTACGACCCGGCTTGCGGTTCGGGTTCTCTGCTGATTCGCGCCGCCGAAGCCGCGCCCGTTGACGTTGCCATATATGGACAGGAAAAAGAAGGCGCGACTGCCGGGCTCGCCCGAATGAACCTCGTTCTGCACAACAGAGCCACCGCCGAGATTAAAGGCGGTTACAGCACATTCTCCGACCCGCAGTATATGAACCCGAATGATGACAGCGCGTTGCGCCAGTTTGACTTCGTTGTGGTCAATCCTCCGTTCTCAGACAAGAACTGGACGCACGGCTTGAAAGAATACGGACGTTTTGACGGCTACGGCGACCGGCCGCCGCAAAAGAACGGCGATTTCGCTTGGCTGCTTCATGTTGTCAAATCGTTAAAACGCAACGGCAAGGCAGCGGTTATTCTTCCCCACGGCGTACTGTTTCGCGGTAACGCCGAGGCGACTATACGCCAGTCGCTCATAGACAACGGCTACATCAAGGGCATCATCGGCTTGCCCGCCAACTTGTTCTACGGCACCGGCATACCCGCCTGCATTATCGTTATCGACAAAGAAAACGCCGACGAGCGCGACGGCATTTTTATGATAGACGCGAGCCGCAATTTCATAAAAGACGGCAACAAGAATCGTCTGCGTGAGCGCGATGTTTATAAAATCACCACGATATTCACCGAGCGGCTTGAACTGCCAGGATATTCCCGTTCCGTGCGAACCAGTGAAATCAAAGATAAGAACGCCTACAACCTCAACATTCCGCGTTACATAGACGGCGGCACGGCCGAGGATTTACAGAGTATCGAGGGACACCTCAAAGGCGGCATACCGAGCGCGGACGTGGAAAGTCTGTCGCTCTATTGGCAGACGTTCCCTAACCTGCAAGCATCGCTGTTCAAGCCGCTCCGAGACGGCTTCTGTTCGATTGCCGTGGATAAGGACGCAATCCGTGACACCATTTACGGCGACGCGGATTTTTCCTCATACAAGGGCAAGGTTGAAAACGCCTTTGAAAATTGGAAATCGGGCGTTGACGGCAAACTCCGAACGATAGACGTTACGACAAAGCCGAAACTGCTTATTGCCGAAATCGCCGGTCAAATCCTTACGGACTATGAACCTGTCACACTTGTTGACAAGTATGACGCTTATGATGTTTTGCTCGCGTACTGGAATGAAGTGATGTCCGACGACGTGTACTTAATTGTCCAAGACGGTTACAAGGCAATCTGCGACATTGAGGTATTCACCAAAACCTCTACCAAGAAGAAAGACGGCTCTGAGGAAACGAAAACCGCCGAAACAGGGTGGGACGGCAAGCTCGTACCGAAAGCCCTTGTTATAGAGGTGTTCTTCTCTGCCGAGCAAAGAGTGATTGACGATACTGAAATAGTCATAGCTGCGGCGCAGGCTGAACTGGACGAGATGATTGAAAACGCCGAGGAAAACTCCGCTGTCAGCGATGTACTGAAAGAGAACGGTAGCCTTGATAAACCGTTGCTCAAGAAAAACATGAAAGACAAGTCGATTGAAGCCGAGGACAAAACGGCTTTACAGAACCTGCAAGATTTAGTGACGAAGATTGATGACGGCACAAAAACACTCAAAGACCTCCGCGCCGCTCTTGGTAAAAAAGTCCGCGAGCAGTATCCGAAACTCACAGACGACCAGTGTTTGGAGTTGTTGCTTGAACGCAAGTGGTATCGCTCACTTGTGGGCGGTGTGTTTGCGCTATATACGGCAGTGAGTCACAGCATCGCCGACCGCGTACTCGCCTTGTTCAGCGATGGAGCGGTACTCGGCTATGAATATTATGGCGACCTGCGCCATGATACGAACGGCAACATAATGACCGACAAGCTGACAGCGTGGTTAATCGGGCGCGGTCACAGTGCGAGTCTGTCTGCAAAAGCGGTATGCGTCGGCTTATCGATACCTATATCAAAGCCGACGATAGCCGTAAAATCGGCGAATTTGATGATTTCACCTTGCTCGACTTTGTTGAGGCACAGGCTGAAAAACTCGGCAGCAAGGGAAAAGAAGCGGCAGCCGAGGCAATCGAAAACAATATCCGTAAAAAAGTCGTTGAGAAGATTCTCATCAATCCGAAGTATTACGAGAAGTTGTCGGCTATTCTCGACGAACTCATTAAGGCCCGACGCGAGGGCGCGATTGCCTACGAGAAGATGTTGGAGAAATATATCGAATTGGCTAAGAACTCCGAAAACCCGGAAAGCAATCCTGACTACCCCGAAAGCGTACGCCATAGCGGAGCGTTGCGAGCTTTCTACGATAATTGCGGCAACGATGCAGAATTAGCTATTGCGCTGGATAAAGCTGTCCGGGAAAGCAAGCAAGCAGATTTTCGACATAACGATTTCAAGGCGCGTAGGATTAAAGCGGCATTGCTTGAAGTTCTGAAAAATCACGGCAAAAAAATCAATCCTCAGCCCAATACGGCTGCTCAAACATTGGCTGTGTATGAAGTAACAACAGAGAAAAACGGAATTGAACGGATATACAACCTTGTTGTTGAGCAAGGAGAATATTGAGTGATGCTGAACATTTCTGGCATACCTATTGAGGTATGTAAAAAAGACATAAAGAATATGCACCTTTACGTAAAACCGCCAAACGGGAATGTAACGGTGTCTGCGCCACTTTCAATGAGTGACATGGCTATAGAGCGGTTTGTGCGGACTAAGACAAGCTGGATAAAAAATCAGGTCTCTAAATTTGACCATCAACCTCGCCAATCAGAACGGGAATATATATCCGGCGAAACGATGTATGTTTGGGGCAGGCAATATTACATTCAAACCGAATTCAGCAATACGAATTCTATCGTGCTGTCTGGCGATAAGGCTGTGCTTACCGTCCGCAAGGAAAGTACCTCTGAGCAACGTGAAAATTTCCTCCGTGAATGGTATCGAATACTTCTCAAAGAAGAAATCGTCAAGCAACTCCCGAAGTGGGAAGAAAAAACAGGGCTAAAGGCAAGCGGGTGGCAAACAAAGTATTAATCCGGCAAATATATAGGGCATATATGTTATAATGTTGTCATGAAAAGAGAAGACGCCCGGAGTCTCAGCGTTGCTGAGCAAAGAGAGAAACGCAAGATTGCGTTGCGGATGAGATTAAACGGTCAGGC
>BNUC01000234.1 GCA_025997075.1 Betaproteobacteria bacterium
GGCCTCAATACCGCAAAGTAATCTTTATAACTGATCGGTTTGTCCATCGGATCCTCTCCTTCCACAGGTGGATCATAACAGACTATTTCTTTTATTTGTAATTGTTATTGTTGAACATGTACTTACCCTCACCACTCCGTCATTCCCGCGAAGGCGGGAATCCAGAAAGCGTACGTTCGGCGCAACGCGCCCATTCTTTGATTGGCAGCCATTCTGGCTGGAAAAAACGAACTGGTTTCCCGCCTTCGCGGGAATGACGAGGTTAAAAATAGCACATAGGGCGAGATTTGCGCCTTATCCGCCGAATGTCTACACTTTCGGCCTTCCGTTTGCATCCCGGCGCCACGCCAGATCAACCTGCCGGAAATGCGGCGGTGACGATAATCGAACATGACTCTCTTTTGAAAGCATCCATCCGGCGGATAACGCTTCGCTCATCCGCCCTACGCGAGCTGGAAGCTCCCCCACTTTCATCAGACGGCAGACGCCTGTCGTTGTCGCGTGGTAGTTAAAGCAAGCAGCGTTTCACGGGCGTGAGTGGGTGGTTTCCGGTTCGTCAAGGTACGTTGAAGTTCAAGTTCTGATTAATGTTCTTGATTTTTCATACGAAAGGCCATATAACATAAGTAGGATAAGTAGGGAAAACGCGATTGACCGGAGTCCGCCGAATGGAAAATGTATTTGTTGACAACGCGAAAGTTATGGCGAAAGGCCAGATCACTTTGCCCAAAGACATCCGCATGGCTCTCGGTGTGGAAACAGGCGATCGTGTAACGTTGATCCGTCAGGACGATCAGGTCATCATAATGAACTCCGCCATCTATGCCATGAAGATGTTGCAGGAAGCGATGGCGGGCGAAGCGGAGAAAGCCGGGCTGAAGTCCGATGACAATGTCGTCAAAATGGTCATGGACATGCGCTCTGAGAAAAACCAATGAAAGTGCTGGTTGACACAAACATTCTTGTGTCTGCCGCTCTTTTTCCGAAAAGCGTTCCAGCAAGAGCGTTCTTCAAAGCCGTGTCGCATCCCGGCAGGGCCGTGGTGTGCGATTACTCGATGAACGAGCTTCGTCGGGTGTTCAATGAAAAATTCCCGCACAGAATAGCTGACTACGAGCGATTCCTTTCCGCCATGACGCTGTCTGTAGCGATTGTTTTCACGCCGCCTGACGATGATCGCTATGAGAACGAGGATAAAATCCGCGACATAAAAGACCGCCCAATCTTGCGAGCGGCAATCGCAGCCGATGTTAATATGATTATCACAGGCGACAAGGACTTTTTAGAGTCCGGCCTGACCCAACCAATAATGATAAGCGCCGCAGAGTTTTTGAACATGCTGTAGACTTATACGCGCTTCTATCCAGCGCCGACGCAATGATGCAAATCAAAAAAATGATTTTCGATTTACATGCTTATAAAGCGTCTGGCAAGGCGTACAGGACTCCTGCGGCTCGCATGGACTGCTTGATGGCAAGAATTTCGAATACGGATGTCATAGAATATGAATGGTCATTTGTTGGAAAAACACAGCAGAAGTAGATAAAACAAACACCCGCGTCGTTTCACAGCATTTCCGCAATCCCTTCGATGAGCCGCGGCAGGGAAACGCACTCAATGTCGCGCGCGAGCGACCAGGCGTCCTTGCCGGGCGTGACCACGAAAGTCCGGGTGGGCGCGATATCCTCGATGGCGCTGTGAATACCGCGCGAAAGCGCGGGACTGAGCGATGCCTTGCATTCCACCGCGAAGACCTTCCCGCGCAGGGTAAGCACGAAGTCGATTTCCGCCCGCTGGGATGTCCGATAGAAAGCGATGTCCGCGTCGGGAAAATTGCCGATGAGGGTTGCCAGAACGCACTGTTCCCAGACCGCGCCCAGTCCGGGATGCCCCATGACTTCCGGGAAATTCCGGAGGCCGAGCAGAGCGTGTGTCAGTCCGGAATCCGCGACGTAGATACGGGGAGATTTCACGAGGCGTTTGCCGAGATTGGAGTGGCAGGGCGGGACGATTTCCAGCATGTAGGTGCTGGCCAGCAGGTCGATGTAGTGCCGGACGGAAGGTGCGGAAACGCCGAGCGTCGCGGCGAACTCCATCAGATTGATCGTCTGGCCGTTGCGGTGAGCCAGCATCCGCCAGAGACGAGACATGGTGGCTCCGGAAAAACCCGCCCATTGGGGCAAATCGCGTTCCAGAAAAGTGGCGATGAAGGATTCGCGCCATTCCAGCGAAGCGGCTTCGTCGGCCGCCATCAGACTGCGGGGAAAGCCTCCCCGGTTGAGGAAAGTTTCGAGCGGACATTCCGGGGGCAGTTCATTGGGCAGGAAAGGCGTCAGGCGTTTGTAGACGATTCGACCCGCCAGGGATTCCGAACTTTGCCGGAGCAAATCACGCGATGCGGAACCTAGGACAAGGAAGTGTCCCGGCGTTCCCCATTCGTCGACCAGGCTGCGCAAGACGGGGAACAAATCAGGATGCCGCTGGATTTCGTCGATGCAGACGAGCTTGTCTTTTTGGGACGAGAGGAACCATTCCGGGTCGGCCAGTTTACGCAAATCCGAGGGGCGTTCGAGGTCGAGATAAAGAGCGTTGTCGTGACCGGCGAGCAGGGAACGCGCCAGCGTGGTCTTGCCACATTGGCGCGGGCCGGTCAGGGCAACGACGGGAAAATTATCCAGCGAACGAAGAATTTCCGGGGCGAGGCGGCGGGGAAAGGCGGGTATGGACATAACCATGCAAATCGAAAAAATAATTTTCAATTTACATGCTTATAAAGCGTCTGGCAAGGCATACAAGACTGGATGCAACTCCTGCGACTCACATGGACTCACGGCCCCAACACTCCCAGGGGTACGACCGCCACGCCATCCGGGCGGGTATAGGCGTATCCGCTGGCACTCAGGACACACAGGGCGGCGGGCGAACCAGCGCTTTGCGTGTCGATTTTTGCGGCGAACTTCTTGAGCTGGTCAGCCGCGTCCTCCACGGCACTACCTCCACCCAACTTGACTTCAAAAGCGCACCAGCGTCCCATCCCGGCATCGACGATTGCATCTATTTCCAGATTATTGCTGTCGCGGTAATGCCAAACACCGGCATGGGCGGCTTGCGCGTAAATCCGCAAATCACGCACGGCGAGCGCCTCGAAAAAGAAGCCAAAGGTTTTCAGATCGTGCTGGAATTCATCCACGCCCGCGCCCAGAAGCGCCGCGCCCAGCGCCGGATCGACCAGATAATGCTTGGGCTGCGAGCGCAATCTGGCTTTGCCGCGCAAAACCGGTTCCCAGACCGGTAAGGGCTCGTACACCATCAGAAGTTCCAGCGCCAGCAGGTATTGAGCGGCGGTTTCTTCCGCCATCGGTCTGCCGTTGTGCGCCGCATCTTTCGCCAGCGTGATTGTGGAAGCCTGCGACGCGGTGTTACGCGCCAGCGCCTTGAGTAAGGCTTCCACTCGACGCGGGTCACGGCGAACGCCGTCGACGGTTTTCAGGTCGGCACGCACGAATTCCCCCGCGTAATCCGCGAGATTTCGCCGCGCCTGCCCGGTCGAACATTTGCGATCGGCGGGCCAACCACCGTGGCAGACCTCCTCGATCATGTCGTCGAGTGTCAGCACCGCTTGCCCGGTCTTGGGCAATTCGCCCGCGAGTAAACCGGCAAGCGACACCTGCCGCGTCGACAGGCCCGACTCGGCAAGCGAGGAGAGTGTTGTCTAATATATAGATAATGAAATTTTCTGGAGAGTGGAAAAAAGTTCAGTTGTCGTGACGGCATGCCAGATGCGCAAGGTCAGATCAACCATGTGCTGTTCTCGGGAGACGACCTTG
>BNUC01000235.1 GCA_025997075.1 Betaproteobacteria bacterium
TCCGCGAAGACGAGTGCCGGGTACGCAAGGGCCAGGCCCCACGGAACTTCTCGGCCTTACGCAAGTTCGCGCTCTCGCTCTTGCGCAGGGATTCCACCTATCCCAAGCGCAGCTTACGTTCCCGACGCAAAACCGCTGACCGAATCCCAGAGTATCGGGCTTCTTTGCTCGGACTGGCCCTTCGGGGATAAATCCGTATGCGATTATCCTGACAGACGATTCAGTCCGACTTGTGCGGTAACTTGCCCGGTTCCCGCCGTATCAGCGGTAAAGCGGGAACACAGGTGTTCGGCCAGACTGAACAAGCTGCCGGTTTCACCCTCTGGCACAACCAAGACTTGTGCGGTCATGCGCTGAACAAGTTGCCGGGCGGCTGGCCCATTCAGTCCGGTGAGTGCCTTGACATCGGCGATATCGATTTTCACCTTGCGTGTCAGGTAAGCAAAAACAGTGGCTTCATGCTCGGACAAAGGGGCGCCCACTTCGGCTTGCACCTGCAATTGCTGCTCTGTTAAGAGCTTTTCCTTGCGTAGACGCAAGCGAAAGCTCTTTTCCGCTTTAAGATTTTCGATTTCGGGCGGCAGAAAGCCCAGTTTGCGCCAGCCCGCAAAAATGGCGTTTATGCCAGTACCGCCTTGATCGGATAGACCAATGCGGCGGAACGCACTGACGACGCTCGGGTTACGCACTTTCTTGTCGCTTGGGTCGAGCAACTGCTCACGTGAGGCGAAAGCGTAGCCGGGGTTGAAAAACTCGGTCTGATCGTGGAAAAACCGAATGACCGGCACGCGCGTCGTGTCGCCGAAATCTTGATGAATCAACAGATTGATGGCGGCTTCGCGGAAGGAGATGTAATCCGGCGGATCGTCGTCACGCCGCAAGGTGCTGGCATCGACGGAAAAAGGCCGTTCGCTGTGCCTGAAGTAAAACTCGACGGTGGCCTGCCACGCCTTGATCAGGTTTTCTTCCACGATGAGGCGGTCAGCCCACCGCACTTCGGAGGAATAGCCGATTTTGGTATTGTGATAGAACTACAGGTCTACCACCATGCGCGGCAACACTTTTCGGACATACTCGTCCGCTCCCAAAACGAGGATGCTCGCTCGCGTCGGACGCAACACGTTGCCGTGTTCAACCAGAAAACCCCACTTGCGCAGAAAGCTTGCATCGTCTCAGCGGCATCCCTGATAAAGCGTGCGCGATACCAACGGACAGAGGCATCATCAAAGCAGCGAATAGTGCCTATATCCAGCGGTTCGGCGTCGAAGCGGATATTTGCACTATCGCGCATAAACCGCAGCAGTTCGTCACGCGTGCAGGTGTCATTACGGCCGCCACCACGGATAAATGCCTTGTGCGGGGTACGATCAATGAACACGGGTTTTTCGTTGCGGTTTACTTCGGGCACATAGAACTCCAACACCGTGCCTTCAGCCAAGGCGTGTACCTTGCCGTCGATGGGGAGGAATACGCTGATCTTGTTCTGATCCCGTAACCAGCCGAGGGAAGTGTTCTGCACATTATCGGCATTGGTGACGCCGGTGATGGTGAACGTACCATTAGCCTGCTTCACAGCAAACATCAAGTTCTGCCCGCCGTGTTGGCGAAGGCGCTGACCGTTTCAAGCGCATCCCAGGGAGCAGCCCAAGACGCTTCCTTGAATTCAATGTCGCTCCATTCGATGGTCTGAAGACGTGCAAGCAGTTCATCCTTGGTCATGGCGTCATCGGTGCATGCAGATTCTCCAACAAGGTGGCGATGCGCGTAATCAACTGACGTGCGAGCACGAGTTTCGGGGCAGGTTTCAGGATTTGCTGACCGTTATCGTCAAAAAACACCAAGGTGTTCGTGTCGCCGCCGAAACCGTCGGTGATGAGATTACCGACGATCAAAGGGATTTTTTTCTTGCGGCGTTTCTTTTCCGCGTATTCGGCCAGATTCCCGGTTTCGGCGGCAAAGCCCACGCACAGGGGCGGGTGGGGAAGCGCGGCGACTTCGGCCAGGATGTCAGGATTCCACACCAGTTCGATGATCGGGGGCGGGTTGCCATCCTTCTTGCTTTTCTGTTCCGACACAATCCTGGGACGATAGTCGGCTACCGCGGCGACGCCGACGAACACGTCGTACATCGCAGCGCGCTGGGTGACCTCCGCGTGCATTTCCAGGGCGCTGGTGATGTCGATGCGGGTGACGCCGCGCGGCGTTGGCAGCGCTACCGGCCCGCAGATCAGCGTCACCTCGGCGCCGGCTTCGCGGGCGGCGCGCGCGATGGCAAAGCCCATTTTGCCGCTCGAAAGATTGGTGATGCCGCGCACCGGGTCGATCGCTTCGAAAGTCGGGCCAGCGGTCAGCAACAGCTTTCTGCCTTTGAGCACTTCGGGTTGAAAACGGGCGATCAGTTCTTCGAGAATCTCCGCCGGTTCGAGCATGCGGCCCTCGCCGACTTCGCCGCAGGCTTGATCGCCGCTGGCGGGGCCGAGGACGCCGACGGCGTCGCCGATCAGCGTGGCGATGTTGCGTTGCGTCGCGGGCTTGCTCCACATCTGACGGTTCATCGCCGGCGCGACGAGTAGTGGGCAATCACGCGCCAGGGTCAGTGTGCTCAGGAGGTCATCGGCGAGTCCGTTGGCCAGCTTGGCCAGGAAATCGGCCGAAGCCGGCGCGATCAACAGCACATCGGCCTCGCGCGAAAAGTTGATGTGCGCCATGCCGTTGGCAACGCTGGTATCCCACTGATCGGTGAATACCCGGTTCCCGGAAAGCGCCTGGAAAGTCGTCGGGGTGACGAAATGCGTGGCCGCCTCGGTCATCGCCACCCGCACTGACGCGCCCTGTTTGACCAACAGACGAACCAGTTCGGCCGACTTGTAGGCAGCGATCCCCCCGGTGACGCCGAGCGCCACACGTTTTCCTTCTAATTCCATACGAATTTTCCGCTAGAATCCAGGGGTATCATTCTAACCGAGATCGTCGCATGGCAATTACAGATTGGCCCAAGGACGAGCGTCCGCGCGAACGTCTGTTGAAGCATGGCGCGGCAAACCTGGCGGACGCCGAATTGCTGGCTATCTTTCTGCGCGTCGGCGTGAAAGGGAAAAGCGCGGTGGATCTGGCGCGAGATTTGGTCAGCCATTTCGGTGGACTTAATGGGCTGTTTGCCGCCAGCGAAGCGGAATTTACGTCCATCCCCGGCCTGGGTCCGGCGAAATATGCCCAACTGCAAGCGGTATTGGAGATGGCGCGGCGCACCTTGGGCGAAGACATGCGGAAAAAAGATGCTTTTTCCAGCCCGACGGCGGTGCGCGACTACCTGCGTCTCAATCTGTCGGACCTCAGGCATGAAGTGTTCTTTGCGTTGTGGCTGGATACGCAGCATCGCTTGCTGGTAGCCGAGGAACTGTTTCGCGGAACCCTGTCGCAGACCAGCGTCTATCCGCGCGAAGTGGTCAAGCGGGCGCTAACGCACAACGCGGCGGCAGTCGTTTTCGCGCACAACCATCCGTCCGGGGTAGCCGAGCCCTCCCATGCCGATGAAGCGCTGACCCGCACGCTTTGCCAGGCGCTCGCGCTGGTCGATGTCAAGGTCCTTGATCATTTCATCGTGGCCGGGCAGGTTCCGCCATTATCTTTTGCCGAGTGTGGATTGCTGTAAGTTCAAAATAGCTCTTGATTAGCAACGATGATCAGCCAAGGGCGAATCAACCGGGTTGCTGGGGATATACTGTGTATTAATACAGTTTTTCCTGTGAGAGGTAGCTCCATGGCAATGAACCCAATCCAGTTTCAACCCGG
>BNUC01000236.1 GCA_025997075.1 Betaproteobacteria bacterium
CGGTCGGCGACAACGAGGCAGATATCGGCATCTATGGCGACGTCGTCGTGCCGACAGACCTGATATCGTTCGAATACCGGGTCGATCGGCTTGCACTTTTAGTCCCGAAGGATCATGCGCTTGCGAACCGTGAAGTGCTTACGTTTGCTGACACGGTGGAATTCAATTATATTGGATCAACCAAGGGAAGCTCGATCGATACCTTGCTTGTCCGTGTATCGAGCGATCTTGGCGTTTCGTTGAAAATGAGCATTCGAACTTTAGGCTTTGAGGCCATCAGCCGCATGGTTGCCGCAGGATTGGGGATTGCCGTGGTACCGCATAAAGTCGCCACCATGTACGAGCAAACGGAGGTAACGGCACTGAAGGCCATCAGACTTGACGAACGTTGGGCGGAGCGCCGTCTCATGATCTGCGTGCGTAGCGTGGATTCTCTCACACCGGCGGCAGCGGCTTTTCTGGATCATTTGATTCCATTAAATCGCCGGTGACAGTGTTAGTACGGTACGCGGGATTGGAAGCGTTGTGCTCAACCAAGGAAAGTGGTCGACCATGCAGTTTGACGCCAGCGCAGGAACAGCAAGTGTTGGTTTGGGTTAACGTCAAGAATCCCCAGCAATATGTAACCGTCAGCCCAACACCGTCTTGACACTTAGAGCTTGATCTTCTGAAGCTCAAAATTGACGGTGACGAAGTCGAAATAGGTGGGATCGAACGCTTGCCCATACCATTCGAGCACATCCTGATGATCAGGATGTTGTGGATCGGCCATTGCGGCGACGAAATTGGCGTAGCCGGGTTCGCTTCCCACATCCTCAGGCGGACAGGAATTGGCGCCGGCGATACAGAGCGCATATCGGGCGAGTTCGGGGTCCGGCGCGAGGCGCTCGACCTTGAGCAGGTGTTCCCAGTTATCGCTGAAATCGTAGGTGTAACGAAACGATTTGGCCTTACCCAAGGCCGTTCCGAGCCGTACTCACTTGACACGGGCAGGCTAATGGGTGTCCCGGTTTCGCCGTTTCCTGAAGGTCTGCGCCGCGAGGACAGGAACACCGATGAACTTTGCCGACATTGGCCGGGATATTTCCGCCGATGCGCGTACAGTCACTTCATAGTTTATGTCTTCTCGCAAAAAGCTTGGACAGATGAAGCCTGGGAAGATTACCTGTACTGGCAGAGATTGGAATCAGAACGGCAATTCCGCCTGGATTGTTCCACCATCCGCATTTCCGCCCGTCAAGGGGAGCAATCCGCCGGCCCGCACGCCGAGCAGGCGGATTTTCTGGGTCAGCGGGACGCGTTTCAGGCAGAGTCCCGCCGCGCGGCGGATTTTTTTGCCGTCGCAGATGCTGACAGGCAAGGTGATATCCCGCGTCACCACATGAAAGTCGGCATAGCGCAACTTGACGCCAATCGTCCGGCAGGCGTATCCCTTGCGTTGCAGGTCGAGGGCAACACGTGTGCATAATGAAGTGAATATTTCCGAGAGTTCGAGCTTGTCCCGGATGGCATGCAGGTCGCGTTCAAAGGTGCTTTCCCGACTGATCGATTTGGGTTCCGATTCGGTCACTACCGGGCATTCGTCGATGCCGCGCGCCACGCGGTGCATCCAGTGCCCGGTTGATTGCCCGAAATGGACGAGCAACTGCTCAAGCGGCATCGCCGCCAATTCGCCGATATTCGAGACACCAAGTCGGGTCAGTTTTTCCACGGACCTTGGACCGATGCCATTGACCTTACTGACCGGCAAAGGCCAGATGCGGGCCGGAATGTCATCCAGCCCGAGAAGGGTCATTCCGTTCGGCTTATCCAGATCCGAGGCGATCTTGGACAAGAGTTTGTTTGGTGAGATGCCGATTGAGCAGGTCAGCCCTGTCGCATCAAGAACGGCTTGTCGCAACCGCCTCGCCAGCACAACGGATGTCTCCGGATGATCGCTGAGGTCGATGTAGATTTCGTCGATGCCGCGATCTTCGATTCGCGGCGCAATACGGGCGACAGCGACCTTGAACAGGCGCGAATAATAGCGATAGGCTTCAAAATTCACGGGCAGGAGAATGGCTTCCGGAGCCAGCTTCGCCGATTTCATGAGCCCCATGCCGGAAAACACGCCCAAAGCGCGCGCGGGATAAGTCGAGGTCGTTACGACACCCCGGCCGACGTATTCGCGCAGACGCGCAAAAACATGGCTTCCGTCGGCTAGCTGGCGCGGCTGGTGTATATGGCCGCCGCCGACAACTACCGCCTGGCCGCGTAGTTCCGGATAGCGCAACAACTCGACGGAGGCAAAGAAAGCATCCATATCGAGGTGGGCGATACGACGGTCAGCGGGCATGGATCGAACGGTGAAGCCGGGTCAGAATTAGCGATGGAGTGGGACTCACGGAAAAATATATGAAGAATCAACGGGCAGTTCGGGGTCATGGTCACCCGATTCGTGTCTCCTTGACGCGCCGTTTCGGGCAAACATAACGATCTACAACACAGGATAACCGAAAATCCGAAGCATGTGTATATATACAGTATTTTGAGCTTTTTCAGCTTGGATATCGGAATGCCCACGTCTTCACAATTTCCCTGGGTAAGCCTGTGGATAAACCCTGAATAAGCGACATAAGCCCTTGTCTGAACAGCTTTATTCAGCCGTGCTCATAAAAGAGACAAGGACCCGCTTTCGGGCAGCCCATATCCCACATATCCCGCATTCCCCCTCATTTCTTTTTCCAGCTACTCTCCTATTTTTTTCTTTTCATTCCGGCGCGCCCGGAGATCGCGCCCTACCCTGCCTGCCGCACTGTTCGCAGCCGTCTTCATTCTGCGCGAAATCTGCGCCAGAAACGCATCAACGCGCCAATTCCAGTTTCTTCAAGGCCGCGTGAATCCCCGCCGCCATTTGCCGATACCCGGCCGCATTGGGATGAATCTTGTCGGAGCACAATTCGGGCCGTGACAAAACGTCGGAAAAAACGTCCGGAATGACAGGGATATTTTCCTCTTTACCGAGTTCTTCATAGATAGGAGCATCCGCTGCTTTCCCCGCAACCACGGCCATGACGGATAAGGTCGGGACGCCGATCAGGATCACCTGGGCGCCGGCCGAGCGCGCGGCATTGACCAGGGCTTTCAGGTCTTGTTTCACGGCGATCTCCTGACGCCGACGCAAGAAATCATTGCCGCCTATCTCGATGATCACCAACGAGGGCTTGTGCTCGTCAAGAAGCGGGCCGATACGAGACTTTCCGGCTTCCGCCGTATCGCCCGGCACACCGGCGTTAATAATTTGCCAGCCCGTCAGTTCGCCGAGCAGCGTTGGCCAATCCTCCCCGGAACTTGCGCCGGTGCCATAGGTAACGCTATCTCCAAAGGCCAGGACCCGGCTGCCCGCCGGAAGTGCGCTGAACTTCCGACGCTTTCCGCAGGCAGCCAGCGCCAACCCCGAAATCCCGAATAATACAAAGTCACGACGTTTCATCGTAAAACTAACTCCGGTTGAAACCCCGCCTTTTAGTGCGGTGGGAGCCCATACCCCGGCCTGAAGGCCGGGGTTTCGGCGACCGTTTTGGGAGGGGATGCAAACCCCTTCCAAAACACGTTAGACCGACAGGCCTGAAGGCCTGTCACTAATTTCTTGCTGCGATTACCCTGTGTCATTAACCTGTCAGGGTAATCGCACACGCAGAAGTCATAAGTCATTGTATCGAAGAGCATTGTCCAATGGGGTAAGACCGAGCAAAGAAGCGCGGTACTCTGGGATTCGGTCAGCGGTTTTACGTCGGGAACG
>BNUC01000237.1 GCA_025997075.1 Betaproteobacteria bacterium
TTAATTTCCAGGCCCACTTCTTCACGCACTTCACGAACGGCGCATTGCTCGACGGTTTCACCGGCTTCGACAAAGCCCGCCAGCGCGCTGAACACGCCGGGACGGAAGTGCGGACTGCGCGCCAGCAGCAGTTCGTCGCCGCGTTCGACCAGGACCATCACCGCCGGCGAGATGCGCGGATAGACCAGCAGGCCGCAGGCCGGACAATTCATGGCGAACTCGCCGGATTTTTTCGCCGTCGGCGTGCCGCAGTGGCCGCAAAAACGGTGATTCTTTTGCCAATCCAGAAGCATGTTGGCGCGCCCGGCCAGCGCGAAAGTTTCGGCGCCGGTGAGTCCATAAAGCGGACGCAGCAAGCTCAGTTCACCTGAAATATGGGCGGGAGCCCGCGCAATCTCGGCGGCATAACAAGCTCGCCCCTGCCAGCCGCCAATGCGCAGCGCCGTCGCGGGATTGCCGAAATCGGCCGCTCGGCCGAGCGGGAAAGTCTTGCCGGACGGCCCGCCGTCCACGATGAAAAACTGGTTCTCGCAGCGCAGCAACCAGTAGGAAAGCTCATCCATGACGCTTTGAAATCCTTCCTAGAACTCTATCGTTTCGGCGAAAGTCAGGGCCTTCATCAGCGCCTGATTGAACGCGTCGGCCGAAAGACCGAGCATTCCGGCCTGGGAGGCGATGGCCTCGCCATCCTCGCCTTCACAGGCGATCGCCAGATCGAGGAAGGAGCTATAGACGCCGCCGCGCCCGAGCAAGGCGTCGTTGATCGGCTCGGGCAGACTCATGGCTTCGAGCGCTGTGTCCATGCTCAAGCCGAGCAAGGTTTCGAGCATGGAAAAAGCGCCGGTGATGAACAGGTTATCGTATTCGCTTTTGTCGACGAGACCGGGGCCGAGGAGTTCCATCAGCCGGGCGCGGAACAGGGCGGTATGCATCTGCGCCTGTGCCATCGGGTCCTTGCTGGCCGTGGCCAGCAGCAGTGAGAGCCACTTGCCGAGTTTTTCGTAGCCAAGAATGGTCACCGCGTGGCGAAACGACTGGATTTCGCAGGACAGGCCGAAGCCAACGGAGTTGATGTAACGGAGCAGCTTGTAGGAGAGCGTCACGTCCTGTTTCAGCGCGGCCTCGATTTCCTTGACGTCGGCATTTTTGCGCACCAGATTGAGGACGCGGATGATTTGCGCCTGGGCCGGGTTGATTGCCTTGGCCGGTTTGTCGGACGGTTTCGTGAAAAACCAGCTCGCGGCGGCGTTGAGGCCGGCGTTCAGGCAATCCTGAAAGCCTTGCTGGTCGGAAACGTTGAAGGCCACGCCGATTCCGTGGGGCTGCGTCTGCGCGGCCAGACTCCTCAGTTGGGGCGGCGTGAAGCGCCGCGCGTCCAGACCGATGAAACGGAAAGTGACGCCGGACGAAAGCGCGGCTTTGAAATGTTCGTCGACCATCAGGCATAGCGACGCCTGGGTGGCTTGCAGCCTTGAAATCAGCGCCGCCGCGTCGGGACCGGTGAACGCGGCGCCTGGCAATTCGAGAGTGACGCTGGACGGCATGTTCCCTTCGAGCAGTTCAGCATCCCAGGGGACTTGTCCGCTGTTTATAAATATCGGCTTTTCACCCGTTGGCCAGACATCGGCCAGGTTCTCCAGAGTGCTGGTAACGTCGCGCGGTGTTGCGCCATCCGGCAGGCGCAGGCACAGGCGGTTGGCAAGGATCCGGTTCTGGCGGTTGATCAGGGGCTGGTGGGAGAGGAATGTGTCGGGCATGGTGATTACCAGGAAAGTGGGCAATTAGTTTTGCGACGGGAGCTTCCAATCTCCCTTGTAAAGCAATTCCGTTAAAATCCGTGCGTACAAACGCTGTCTTTCACGCTAACTGCTCGAACAAAGGTTTAGTTTACCACGGCGTCTTGTTTATCTAGTACAAGCGATGTTTAAGGCAGGGCAATCGCATGAATACCATTGTAAAGGACGATACTTCCCGCGAAGTATGGCAATCCATCTTCCTCCCCCCTCGCGGGGGAGGATGTCCGAAGGACAGGAGAGGGGGGCGGCGGTTCAGCGAAACAGGGCTGGAACAGGCACAATCCTCCCCCTCTCCTGCCCCTGCCGGGGCACCCTCTCCCACAAGGGAGAGGGAAGGCAAACGTCTGTTCATGCTTTAGCTTTTTTTACCGTCATTCCCGCGAAGGCGGTGATGACGTAACAGCGGACGGATGGCGTCCAGCGTCTTTTAACCCTTAACCAGAAATTCAGCTCATTTAAGGATTCCATGGAAAAATTTTTCGCCACCTGTCCGCGCGGTCTTGAGCCGCTGTTGTCCGGGGACATCGCCGCCGTCGGCGCCACGGAGCTGGAAACCGTGCCCGGCGGCGTGCATTTCGTCGCCGACTGGCGGGGCTGCTACGCTGTCAATCTGCATTCGCGTATCGCCACGCGCGTGCTGTGGCGCGTCGCGCACGGCCACTATGCCCGCGAGGACGACATCTACCGGCTGGCGCTGGATGCGCCGTGGCCGAAGTGGTTCAACGCCGACCGGAGCTTGCGGGTCGACGTGGTCGCCGTCAAGAGTCCGCTGAAAAGCCTGGAATTCATTACCCTGCGCATCAAGGACGCGATCTGCGATCGTTTCCGCGCCGACAAAAACACGCGGCCGGACGTCGACACGCGCGATCCGGGCGTGCGCGTGCACGGTTTTCTGAGCGCCGACGCCTGCACGCTGTATATCGACACCTCCGGCACGCCGCTTTACCAGCGCGGCCTGCGCCAGAAAACCGTGGAAGCGCCGCTCAAGGAAAATCTGGCGGCCGGCATCCTCCGCCTGACCGGGTGGCAACCGGGCACGCCGCTGTTTGACCCGATGTGCGGTAGCGGCACCTTCCTGTCCGAGGCGGCGCAGATGGCGCTCGACATCGCGCCGGGCGCGGGCGGTCGCAGCTTCGGCTTTCAGCGCCTGCGCAATTTCCGGCTGGAAACCTGGAAAGAACTGCTCGATGCCGCGCAGGAAGCGGAAAAACCGGCGCAGTCCGCGCAACCCGCGCAGCTTCACGGCAGCGATATTTCCCCGGTTGCCGTGCGCGCGACGCTGGCCAACCTCGATCGCGCCGGCTTGCTGCCCGCGGTCTCGCTGCGTTCCGGCGACCTCCTCGAAATCGACGCGCCCGCGCCGTCCGGCATCCTGATCGCCAACCTGCCTTACGGCGAGCGCCTGTCGGATTTGGAGGAACTGGCGACGTTCTATCCGCCGCTCGGCAGCGCCTTGAAACGCAAGTTCGCCGGCTGGGACTGCTACCTGTTCACCTCCGATTTGCGCCTGCCGAAACTGATGCGCCTGACGCCGGGCAAGAAAACGCCGCTTTTCAACGGCGCAATCGAATGCCGCCTGTTTGAATTCAGGATGGTCGCAGGAAGTAACAGGAATCAGCGTTAAGTGCTTTATGTTATGTGCCGGTACCGCCACGCGGGTCTGACTCTCCCTGTCGTCATTCCTTTGATCGCCGGAATGACGGGGTTTTTGCGTAGCTTGGGTAAGCGAAGCGCAACCCGACAATCGTAAATAGGCGGCGCGTAGCGCCGGAAGATAAGTACCGTCGGGATGCGCCGAGTCGTTAACATTTCGGCTTTCCCAACCTACGCCCCTGACGTAATCCGGCAAGCTCTGTATGGCGCAGAAGAAGCCCATCACACTACCCGCGACATCCTCGCCTCGTGACGCACGGAGCTTTCCTCCCCCCTTTGTGGGGGAGGATGCAAACTCATGGAGAAACACGAGCGGCGTTTGCTTTC
>BNUC01000238.1 GCA_025997075.1 Betaproteobacteria bacterium
TCGTTGGCTTCTACAACAGCTCCCGCTTGCACTCGACTTTGGGTTACCTGCCGCCCAACGTCTATGAATCACTTTCGGCAGGAAAACAACCTATCCATCTGTCCGATATTTCTTGACCACTACACTGTGCCAGGATCAGAGGTCAGCGAAGTAATCGGGCCTACGCCGAAAATCGTCCCGAAGAAACACGGCGTGAGCATGAACAGGCGTTTGCTTTCCCTCTCCCCTTGCGGGAGAGGGTGCCCCGGCAGGGGCAGGTGAGGGGGAGGATTGGGCGTATTCCAGCCCTGTTTCGCGCGGAACCGCCGCCCCCTCTCCTGCGCTTTTACCAAAATTCGGGGCATCCTCCCCCACGAGGGGGGAGGACGATGGATCGCCATACTCCGCGGGAAGCGTCGTCCTGGAGGGCGTTTCTTGAGAGGTATCAGATATCAGATGTCAAAACCAAACGGGGCGGGTTTTGGGTAGGGGCGAACTGTGTTCGCCCGGCAACAGCAAACCCTGTTACCTGATTCCTGAACGCCGGGCGAACGCAGTTCGCCCCTACAGTCCGTGGCAATCCGGGGCGCGCATTGCGCGTCCGCATGGCCCCAGGGAGATCGGGCATCCCCCCCGCTGGTTTAGAAGAGTGGGCGGGACGCCAAGCGCTCCCAGGAACCCCAAAACCCGCCATCCGGTTTTGATCCCTGATCCATCTCAAGAAACACCACTTAAGATATTGATTTTATTGAGAAAGAAATTAGAGACAGGCATTCAGGCCTGTCGGTCTAAGGTGTTTTGGAAGGGGTTTGCATCCCCTCCCAAAACGGTCGCCGAAACCCCGGCCGTAAGAAAGGGGTATGGCTCCCACCTTTCTTACGGCCGGGGTTTCAACCGGAGTTGGTTTTACGATGAATGTTGTTGAAATGATGGACAATATTTCCTGCGGAGCACTGCGGTCAATCCCTTCGCCCCGCTTGCGGAGCGTGCGAGGCCAAGGTGGCCGAAGGCCGGATGAGGGGGCGGCAATTCAGCACGAAACAACACTGGAACATGTCCCCCCTCACCCGCCCCTGCCGGGGCACCCTCTCCCGCAAGCGGGCGAGGGAAAGCAAACGCCGCTCATGTTTCTCCATGAGTTTGCATCCCCTCCCAAAACGGTCGCCGAAACCCTGGTCGTAAGAAAGGGGTATGGCTCCCACCTTTCTTACGGCCGGGGTTTCAACCGGAGTTGGTTTTACGATGAATGTTGTTGAAATGATGGACAATATTTCCTGCGGAGCACTGCGGTCAATCCCTTCGCCCCGCTTGCGGGGAGAAGGTGGCCGAAGGCCGGATGAGGGGGCGGCAATTCAGCGCGAGACAGGGCTGGAACAGGCCCAAGCCCCCCTCACCTGCCCCTGCCGGGGCACCCTCTCCCACAAGGGGAGAGGGAAAGCAAACGCCTGTTCATGCTCACCGTGTTTCTTCGGGACGATTTTCGGCGTAGGCCCGATTACTTCGCTGACATTTGATCCCTGGAAACCACGGATTACACGGATTAACACGGAAAGCAAGGAGAATTAAATGAGCCTGATGTTTGAAGAGGAATGGTTTTTTAATCCGTGGAAATCCGTGTAATCCGTGGTTCCTGAAAACAAAACATTTGATTTTTTGTGCTGGGGCATGGAATATGCGAAACTTTGATTCTTCCATCGTGCCGCGCAGAAGTCACATGTGTCATATGTTTTTCAATCCTTCGCCAGGATCGCCCGCCGCCGGAACCCGCCGCGCGTCGCCTGGGTTGGGCCGTGTGGCGAAAATGCCGACGCAGACCGGCACAAAAAGCAGAAAAATTGTAAATTCGCTTGACATTTTCAAAACAGGCACAATAATTTTTGCAAGCAAGCAAGCAAGCAAGCAAGCAAGCAAGCAAGCAAGCAAGCAAGCAAGCAAGCAAGCAAGCAAGCAAGCATAGGTAGGGCGCGTTCTCCGAACGCGCCGTTCGTTACATCCGGCGGTTTCGGAGAAACCGCCCTACCTAACCCCCCTCACGCCTTCCCTCTTCCGCGCTCGCTTCCAGTCCTCGCGCGGGTTTTGGCGTTTTCTTTCCCTGCAATTTCCCCAAACCCTTCAGCCCGGTCGTGCCTCGCGCCGCCGGGCTTTTTCTTTGTCCGCGTTATTCCGAATCCGGAGGAGTCCATCCATGAAGCCTGCCCGCCCCCGTCTGTCCCCCATTGCCCTGTTGCTGACGCTCGCTTTCCCGCTTCCGGCGTTCGCCCAGACCCCGTCTATCACCATCAACTCCGATCTCGGAAGTCTTACTGTTTACGGCAACGGCACTGCCCCGAACAACTCTACCCCGCCGACGACAGCTACGGCAGACGGCTACTCCATCCTCATCAATAGCGGCGGCACGGTGAACTATGCTTTCGGCGGCCAGGCAAATAATAATTCCGGCAACGCATCCGCCACCAACAACAGCGTGACCCTCGACGGCGGCACGGTGAACAACGATGTCAGGGGCGGCAGGGCCTTCGCCAATCACGCCTCCAACAGCTACACATCCAGCGCCACCTCCAATACCGTGACCATCAACGGCGGTGAGGTGGGGAATGTTTACGGCGGCGAAGCTATCAACGGCGGACCCGGCACTGCCACCGCCACCAACAACACGGTGATCATCGAGGGCAGCCCCACCATCAACGGCTGGATTCTCGGCGGTTGGACAAACGCTCCTGCCGGCACGGCGGGCGATGCTTTCACCGGCAATACCCTGCAACTGAACAGCGCCGAGAACATTGCCAGGGTGCAGAATTTTGCAACCATCGAATTCGGCAACATCACCAGCGCGGGCATCGCCAGGCTGGATACCACGCCCACAGGCGTGACGGGAACGCCGCTGCCACTGGTCAAGCTGAACACCAATCCGGCAGGCACCGCCAACGACGTGACCTTCGGCGGCGTGATTGAAGGCACTGGCGGCATTGACAAGCAGAGCGCGGGAACGCTGACTTTGACCGGCAACAACACCTACAGCGGCAACACCAAGGTCAACTACGGAGGGCTGACCGTCACCGGCACGCTGGGCAGCAACACCGGCAACAGCTACGGCGGAGCCATCTCCATCTCTAGCACAGGACAATTGTATTTCAGCCAAAACGCGACTCAAACCTTGTCCGGCGTGATTTCCGGCACCGGCAATGCTTACTTGGACAAAAGTGGGAATGGCACGCTGATTTTGACCGGCGAAAGTAACTACAGCGGCTACACCACTGTCAACGAGGGAACCCTGCAAATCGGCAACGGCGGCACGGCGGGAAGTTTCGCGGGCGATATCGTCACCGCCGCCAGCGGCAACGTGACCTTCAACCGCAGCGATGCCTCGGCTTACGACGGCGTGATTTCCCTCAGCGGCAGCCTGACCAAAGAGGGCGGGGGAACGCTGACTTTGGGCGGCGCGAACACCTACACGGGCGGCACCACGATTAACAATGGAACGCTGGCGCTCTCCGGCAGCGGCAGTATCGCCACCTCTTCCGGCGTTACGCTCGCCAATGTGGGCGGCGTGACTTTTGATATTTCCAACGCAACCAACACGACGATAAAAGGTCTCAACGGCGGCAGCGCAAGCGGCGGTAATGTCAACCTGGGCGCACATAATCTCACTGTCTATAACGACTCAGCCAATAATTTCGGCGGCGCGATTTACGGTACGGGCGGACTGATCAAAAACGGCGGGGGAATGCTCATGCTCACCGGCAATAACACCTACACCGGCGGCACGACCGTCACCAAC
>BNUC01000239.1 GCA_025997075.1 Betaproteobacteria bacterium
CCCTGGGTTCTCGATGTCACCTTCCGCGAAGACGAGTGCCGGGTACGCAAGGGCCAGGCCCCACGGAACTTCTCGGCCTTACGCAAGTTCGCGCTCTCGCTCTTGCGCAGGGATTCTACCTATCCCAGGCGCAGCTTACGTTCCCGACGCAAAACCGCTGACCGAATCCCAGAGTACCGCGCTTCTTTGCTCGGTCTTACCCCATTGGACAATGCTCTTCGATACAATGACTTATGACTTCTGCGTGTGCGATTACCCTGTCTTCGGGCCTAGTACCAAAAACTCCATGTATTCTTCTTGGAGGTCCAATTCCCTGAATCCTAGCTTGCTTTTCGCTCAAATAAATAACTGGTGATTTGTCTGAATTACCAAATAAACTAGAAAAGAATCCCATAATTAATCTCCTTAATTAAAAGTGAATTGCGCATTCATCCCCGCCTCGCACCCTGACTTTCTTCGAATCACCGAAATGATAGGCATATAAATCATATTCGTCATTTGATTTGACCATGAAAGTCAACTCTCCAGTATCTTTGTCAGTCCATCCTCGCTCTTCTCCTCCGCAGCTAATTCTAGCTTCGCATGGACGACCATCTACATTAAATACTCTAACAGTAATTCCAAATTTTCCGTAGCTCATTATAATCTCCCATCAATTAGGCTGAAAGCTCATCAGGATACAAAATAGAAGTTTTCACGCCACCTTTATTGTTGCGAAACAACAGGAGGCAGACCACGATTATTCATGACAGACAATAGCCTGCGTAGGTTGGGTAAGCGAAGCGTAACCCGACAATCGTAAATAAGCGGCGCTTTGCGCCGGAAGATACGGCCGTCGGGATGCGCCGCTTAGCGGCTTTCCCGACCTACGCTTGCTTTGAGTTTGGATACTATCACAAACCAAACTCAAAGTGTGTGGCTTTGCGCAGGGTGTCCCGGAAAACTTCCGGCATGTCCGATCCAACTCAAAACTGTGATGCGATAGCCCTTTTTGCCGCCAACATGCGGCGCATTCGCAAGGCCAAGGCGCTTACGCAAGAACAAGTCGCCGAACGCGCCGACCTGCATCCGAACTACATCAGTTCCGTGGAACGTAGAGAACGCAACATCTCTCTAGGCAACATCGAACGAATCGCCTACGCACTTGGCGTCACGATGGCCGAATTGGTGGCGGAAAACAGCATTGATGACCCCAGCCAGAATGGCTACCAATTAAAGAATGGCGACGCGTTGCGTCGGAAAGACGATTCTGGATTCCCGCCTTCGCGGGAATGACGGTAGAAATGGCGACTGTCTACACCCAAACGCAAAATGCGCTAAGCGCGTTTCGTTTCCGCAATCCTCCTGGCAATATGCGCAAGCGCTTCTTCGACCTGATCGACCAGAATCAGGCACAGATCGCCGGCCTGTAAATCTTTCAGCGCCGTATCGATGGCCAGGAATTCGCCGCGAATTTCGGTGAGGTGTTTGGCGTGTCTGGCGTTTTTTAATCCCTGCCGCAGCAACGCGAGAACTTCGCCGTCGGCGCGGCCGCGCTGGCACTGGTCCTGGTAGAGCACTACCATGTCGAAGGCGTCGCCGAGGACTTCGGTTTACTGGCGGATGTCCTCGTCGCGCCGGTCGCCCGCGCCGCTGATGACCACCCCGTGGCCGGGATGCTGATCTTTGTGCTGATCGGTGTGGGTTGTGGTGTCGGAGTTGCGTCCCCGGATGTTTTTTGCCATCTTCCCTACCTTGGTCGGGTGACCGGATTTTTTCCCCTTGTTACACTTTGCAAAATTCTAATCGAGGCTTGGGAATTTACACATGACGTATGTCGGCATTGGAGTCATCGGCGCCGGATTGTTCGGGCGCAAACACATCGAGATCATGAAGCGGGAGTCGGCTTGCCGTCTCGTGGCGATTGCCGATCCGACGCCAGAGGCCGAAATATTCGCGCAGGAACTCGGCGTTCCCTGCTTCAAGGACTATGAAGAAATGCTTGATCGCGCCAAACCCAGGGCGGCGATCATCGCCACGCCGAACGTGCTGCACGCGTCGGCCGGGATCGCCTGCGCCGAACGCGGGATACACATGCTGGTCGAAAAGCCGATCGCCGATACCGTCGAATCGGCCAGGCAGTTGATCGAGGCTGCGGAGCGGGCGCGCGTCGCCTTGCTTGTCGGCCATCACCGGCGCTACAACCCGATCATCGCCAAGGCGCGCGAAGCCGTGCGCGAGGGATTGCTCGGGCGGATTACCGCCGTTTCCGCCCAGTGGATGTTGCTCAAAGCCGAGGATTATTTTATTCCCGCGCATCGCCGTCAGCCCGGCGCCGGGCCGATTCTGACCAACGCGGTGCACGACATCGACGATCTTCGTTTCATTTGCGGCGACATCGTCTCGGTGCAGGCGATGAGCTCGAACGCCGTCCGCCGCTATCCCGTGGAGGACACGACCGTCGTTAATTTCCGCTTTTCCTGTGGCGCTCTGGGGGCCCTTACAGTTTCCGACACGGCTGTGGCGCCCTGGAGCTGGGAATTGACTTCGGGAGAAAATCCCTTTTATCCGCGCAACGATGAGAATTGTTATCTGATCTCGGGAACCGAAGGAGCGCTTTCAGTGCCCAGGCTCGAACTGTGGCGTTACCGTGAAGGGACGGAAAAGGGATGGAACAAACCGCTGTTGCGCGAACTCCTGTCTGTGGAAACCGTCGATCCGCTGGCGCGGCAAATCCGGCATTTTTGCGCGGTCGTGCGTGGTGAAGCCGAGCCCGTCATCACCGGGCGCGATGCCGTGCGGACCTTGCAGGTGGTACAGGCGGTTCTGGAGGCGGCCAGAACCGGGAATACATGCGAACTCGACGCGGAATGAACGCGGCCGATGCTGTGGCGGCACGGCTACCGTAGTAAGTCACTGCTTTGAAATAAATATGAAAAACAATATGTTGAAACACTCCCGCGCTGGTTAACAATTCAAGGCAGCCGTGTATTTGGGGATGGTCACAGGGCAATTGCATGAATGCCATTGAAATGGTGAACGACGCTTTCCGCGGAGCACGGCGGTCAATCATCCTCCCCCCTCTCCCCCAACCCCTCCCCCGTGAGGGGGGAGGGGAGTACCAGAGGTATTCCGCGTGCTGTTGCTTATTGTGCTGTTGTTATCTTCTCCTCTTTCGCTTGCGGGAGATATCCAGCCGGACCCCGCCCTTGAGGCCCGCGTCAGCGAGCTCGCCTACAAACTGCGCTGCCTCGTCTGTGAAAACCAGTCCATCGCCGAATCCAACGCCCCGCTGGTCGCCGACCTGCGCGGGCAGGTGCGCGAGCAATTCCAGGCGGGCAAGCGCGAGCAGGAAGTGATTGTCTGGCTGACCGAGCGTTACGGTGATTACGTGCTCTACAACCCTCCGTTCAAACCGATGACCCTGCTGCTGTGGTGCGGTCTGGCACTGCTGCTGATGGGCTTGGGCGGCCTGTTCGCGTACCTGCGGCGGTGGCAGCGCGAACTGGACACCGATTATGCTGAATATGCCGAGGAACGCGATGAACTGGAATGCCCTGCGCCGGAAGAAGGCGAGGACGTTTTTTGCAGCTTGGGAAAGCCGCAAAGCGGCGCATCCGCTCCGCTTAGGAACTGTTACCAAACAAACTAGGCAATTACATTAAGACAGGAGAGATTCTGTAGTTCCATTCGCCATGGAATTCTGCGGGTTTGATATTCAAACTTTCATAATCTTCATCTGAAACCTTGCCGCC
>BNUC01000240.1 GCA_025997075.1 Betaproteobacteria bacterium
CACGGCGAAAAGCAAAGACAAAAACGATTTTCGCTTTTTGCTTTTCGCCGTGCCCGCCGTGTCGCCGTGGTTAAAAAGGTTTTCATTCGCCCCTACATTCTCCGTGTTAATGTTAATCCTTCCCCTCTCCCGCCCCTGCCGGGGCACCCTCTCCCACAAGGGGAGAGGGAAAGCAAACGCCTGCTCATGCTCTGTTTCCTCTATATACCACGGCACATCAGTTTGAATCGCACCCAGAGCGCGTTGAGAGTGTTTCCCGACGGATGCGCGTGCTACTATCCAAAAATTTCTATTAGCGCTTGTCGTTATCATGATGATCGAAAATCGGCACGGCCTTTTTGCGGGAGGATGCCTTGTCGCTCTCCTTTCCATTTCAAATGCCGTGCCGGCGCAGGAGGGGCTGGGGGGCTGGGAGGAACCGTCCGCTTTCACCCTGCGTGGTTTCGGCACACTGGGTCTGGCGCGTTCCACGAACGGGCAGGCGGAGATGAGGCGCAATCTGCTGCAACCGCGCGGCATTTCGAAGCACTGGTCGGCGAGGGGCGATTCCGATTTCGGTTTGCAGCTCAATTACCTGGCAAGCGATACCGTTGAGGCGACCGCTCAGGTGGTCAGTCGTTACGGCAGCGATGGGAATTTCAAACCGGAACTGACGGAATTGCTCGTCCGCTACGATCCGAACGCCTATTTTTCCCTACGCGGGGGAAGGATCTGCACTGAGTTCTTCATGCATGGCGACAGCCATTTGATCGGATATTCCCAACTGGCCGCGCGTCCGAACATCGATTATATCTCGACGTTGGCCGTGACCTACCTGGACGGCGCGGATGCTCAGGTCACGCTTCCGCTCGGCGACGGCTTATTGCGCGGCAAACTTTATTACGGTTTTCTTGGTGAAAAATTTCCTTTTCTCGGCAGCAACCCGAACAGCAGCCTGAATCTGCGCGGGTCCCGTTTGATCGGTACTTATCTCGATTATCAGGAGGGAAACTGGCAATGGCGCGGTGGAATGGCGCGTGCCCGTTTCAAGCACCAGTTGCAGGGGCTCGATGACGTTCAGTCGGCGCTGGTCGGCGTGGGAGCCGCTTCCGCAGCGCGGGCACTGGATTTGCAAGGGACGGAAATCAGGTACGACTCCATCGGCGTGGTTTATGATCGGGCTCCTTTGCGGCTGCAGGTCATGCTGGGCCGTCTGCGCTTCGATTCCAAGGTTGTTCAGGGTCAGGATTCCGCAATGTTTCAGGCGGGCTATCGTATCGGCGAGCTCACGCCTTTCATCGCTTATTCGCGGCTCAAATCCCGACGCACACATGTTGCAACGGGCTTGCCGGATGAGGGAATCGGCGCTTTGGTCAATGCCGGGATGACCAGTTATCTGGAGCAAACGTTTGTTGACCAGCATACGGTATCCCTGGGTCTGCGTTGGGATTTTCAGCGCAACATGGCGTTGAAATTCCAGGCCGACAGGATTCGCGGCGATGCCGATTCGCGCCTCCCACTTGCCAGGGCGACGTCCCGCTGGAATGGAAAGACAAATATCTTCACCCTGGCGCTGGATTTTGTCTTCTAGGAGGCGCGGCGTGTTAAGACGATTCGTCATTCTCCTCTTTGCGCTGATGCCCGTCGCGGTGAGCGCGGAGAGCATTGTCGTGGTCGTCAATCCGGGCAGCGGCGTGGAGTCACTCAACCGTAACGAGGTAATTAACATCTTTCTCGGCGGCTTCCGCCGGTTTTCGTCGGGAATCACGGCGATCCCCATCGATTTGCCGCATAGTGATCCCGTCCGTGAGGAATTCTACCGGCGCCTGGTGGGCAAGACTCCGTCGGAAATCAACACTTACTGGTCGCGTTTGATATTCTCGGGGAAAACGCGTCCCCCCGCTAAAGCGGAAAGCGTTGAGATTGCGCGGGCCATGGTTCTGGAATCGGTCGGAGCGATCACCTATCTTGAGCGCGGCAAGGTAAGCGAACCATTGAAGATCGTTTTTGAACTACCGCCCAGGGCTGACGAGGGCCTGGCTTTTTTTGACTGTTTCCTGACAGGTGAGGCATGCGGACTTTCCAGCGGCAAAGTATTCTGATACGCGCCGCGATGCAGGTCGTCGGCATCGGTCTGGTCGTTGGGTTCGGCTTTGTCTTCGTGACCACCTACCTGACCGAGCGCTATCACCGGCAAGGCGTTTCCCAGCGCATTCATGAGTTGATGATGACCGTCGAGCGCACGGTTCAGATCGCCTGTTTCACCAAGGACCAGGGGTTGGCGCTGGAAGTGGTGAATGGCCTCACCACGAACAGCGAAGTATTCGGATCGTCGATCATCGGCGGTTCGGAAATTCTGGCCGAACACAAGAAGGAGACCGTGGGCGAACGGGATCGTGAAGCGGTGGACGGACGCGTCAGCAAGGTGATCTTCTCGCCATTCGATGCGGCGCAAATCGTCGGTGAACTCATCATCGATCCGGACCCGGAAATCGTGAGCATGCGCGTGAAGGAGAGCAGCGCCTTCGTTGCCCTGCTGCTGGGTCTACAACTGCTTGCCGTGGTTTCCGCCGTGGCGGTCGTGGTTCTGTTGTGGATTGTCCGCCCGATCAAGCGCATGTCCGACAAGCTGCACGTGATGGACGCACATTCGATCGAACGCCTGGCGGTCCCGAGCGGGCTCGAAAACACCGAGATCGGGCGTCTCGCGACCGACATCAACCTGCTTGGCGATCGTCTGAGGACTTCGCTGGACGAAGAGCATCATTTGCATATTCAGCGGGAAATTGGCGAGCGCAAATACCACGCCATTTTTGAAAATGCCGACTCGGGCATCTTCGTGATCGATCAACATCTGGCGCTTGAATCCTGCAACCAGGCCCTCTTTCGTCAACTTGGCCTGCCGTCCGGGACAGTGCCGGGCGAGAAACTCGATCTGCTTTCCCTGCATTGGCGCGAAACCGGGGCGCTGGCGCGACTCGTCGGGCAATGTATCGAGCAAAATCGACCGGTATCGGACGATTTCGAGTATGTGATCAGCAATGCGGAAGTCCGTTGGTTCAGCGTGACCCTGACTCCGGTGAGCGATAAGCTCATCCAGGGGCAGTTATCGGATATTTCCCGGCATAAACAGAAAGAATTGCTGGCGCAGCAGGAAGCCATCACCGATGCGATAACCGGCCTCTTGAATCGTACCGGTTTTCTGCAGAAGGTCGACGAAGAAATAAGCGCTTACGTAGACGACGAGCAGTCCGGTTTTGCCTTGCTGATCGTCAATTTTGACGGTTTTCGCCGGGTCAACGAGTCGCTCGGTCTTGCCTCCGGCGACCAGATCCTGTTGATCGCGGGCCAGCGGCTGCGTTCTTGCGTAAAGGGGAGTGATTTTATCTCGCGCCTGGGCAACGACTCCTTCGGGATCATGGTGCGTTCGGTGTCGGACGAAAGGGCGACGGCCAATGTCGCGATGCGCATTTCCCTTGCCCTGAAAGAGTTTTTTGAAGTTGGCGGCAACACGCCGCTGAAGCTTGGCGTAAGTAACTGCTTGAAAATAATCTTTACAAATTAAGTGATTTTAGAATTGGCTTAATTGTGTAGTTCCATTCCCCATGAAACTCATCGGGCACCATATTCACAGCAGCCAATGCTTCATCTGACACC
>BNUC01000241.1 GCA_025997075.1 Betaproteobacteria bacterium
CGGCAAGGTTTCAGATGAAGATTATGAAAGTTTGAATATCAAACCCGCAGAATTCCATGGCGAATGGAACTACAGAATCTCTCCTGTCTTAATGTAATTGCCTAGTTTGTTTGGTAACAGTTCCTAACGTCTCCCGCTGCCCGTTCAGGCGGTAGTCGTAGCGGAACGAGATCTTCCCTGTTTTCAAAACGAGCGCATACATCCCGTCCCGGTCAGTGACCTTGCCGGGAGTCTTCAAGTTACGCAATTTTGTATCTGTCAGCATTTGCTCCTCCTTACTTGCGATACCGTCACCCCAAAAATCCCCCGCACCCCGCGAGAAACAAGGGTTTCAGCCAAAAAAATACCGTCACGCCCCTTTTCGGCATGACGGTACACGAACAGCACCCGGAAACCGTCCCAAAAAATGCCGTCAGAAATACCGACAATTTTTTCGGGTGACCTCGAATGTTTCCGATAGTGCTAAAAGAAAACCCCCAGCATTTGCCAGGGGTTTTGAGGTTTTTCCAATGGCGACCGATAGTCGCCGGAAGCAATCGAATCATTCCCACTCGATGGTTGCCGGCGGTTTGCCCGATATGTCGTAAACCACGCGGTTGATGCCGCGCACTTCGTTGATGATGCGGTTGGATACGCGTCCGAGCAGGCTGTGCGGCAATTCCGCCCAGTGCGCGGTCATGAAATCCTGGGTCTGCACGGCGCGCAAGGCGACCACGTATTCGTAAGTCCGCCCGTCGCCCATCACTCCCACGGATTTGACTGGAAGGAAAACGGCGAAAGCCTGGCTTACCTTGTCGTACCAATCGGCGGAACGCAGTTCGTCGATGAAAATGGCGTCCGCCCGGCGCAGTAGATCGGCAAACTCCGGCTTGACCTCGCCCAGGATGCGCACGCCGAGCCCCGGACCGGGGAAAGGATGGCGATAAACCATCGCCGGCGGCAGACCGAGCGCGATGCCCAGTTCGCGCACCTCGTCCTTGAACAGCTCGCGCAAAGGTTCCAGCAACTTGAGATTGAGTGTCTCCGGCAGACCGCCGACATTGTGATGGCTCTTGATGGTATGCGCTTTTTTGGTCTTCGAACCGGCGGATTCGATCACGTCGGGGTAGATGGTGCCTTGCGCCAACCACCTGGCATTGGGCAGCTTCTTCGCTTCCGCCTGAAACACTTCGACGAATTCGCGGCCGATGATCTTGCGCTTCTGTTCCGGGTCGGTCACCCCGGCGAGATGTCCCATGAACTGCTGCGCGGCATCGACATGAATCACCTTCACGCCAAGGTTTTGCGCAAAGGTCTGCATCACCTGTTCGGCTTCGTTGAGACGCAGCAAGCCGTTATCGACGAAAACGCAGGTCAGTTGCTCGCCGATGGCGCGATGCAGCAAGGCGGCGACGACCGAGGAATCGACGCCGCCGGACAAGCCGAGGATCACCTCCTCCTTGCCGACCTGCGCGCGTATTTTTCCGATGGCCTCGTCGACGTAGTCCGGCATGTTCCAGTCATGCCCGCAGGCGCAGATTTCATGCACGAAGCGGGCAAAAATCGCCTTGCCCTGCAAGGTATGCGTCACTTCCGGATGGAACTGTACCGCGTAGAACTTACGCAACTCGTCAGCCATGGCCGCCACCGGGCAGGAATCGTTGCCGGCAATCACCTGGAACCCCGCGGGCAGTTCGGTCACCTTATCGCCGTGGCTCATCCAGACATCGAGATGGCCGGATTCGCCGTCGATGCGGTCATGAATTCCCTCGAAAAGCCCCGAATGTCCACTCACCTCTATCTCGGCATAACCGAACTCGCGCTTGCGGGAACTCTCGACCTTACCGCCCAATTGCTGCGCCATGGTCTGCATGCCATAACAGATGCCCAGAACCGGCACGCCAAGCTCGAACACCACCTGCGGCGCCCGCCACTCCCGCGCCTCGTACACCGAATTCGGCCCGCCCGAAAGAACGATGCCCGACGGTTTGAATTCGCGGATGAAATCCTCGCTGACATCGTAGGGATGCAGTTCGCAATAAACCTGCTGCTCGCGTATCCGGCGGGCGATCAGTTGCGTGACCTGGGAACCGAAATCGAGGATGAGGATTTTCTGGTGCATTTTTTAAAAGTTTGTTCAGGGTCGCGCATATAAGAATCACTCGATGTGATAGTTCGGCGCTTCCTTGGTGATCTGAACGTCATGCACATGCGATTCGTGGATACCGGCGGAGGTGATCTCGACAAACGCCGCGCGCGCGTGCATCTCCTCGATCGTCGCGCAGCCAAGATAACCCATCGAGGAACGCAAACCGCCGATCAACTGGTAAATCACGGCAAGCACCGAGCCTTTGTAAGGAACACGCCCTTCGATCCCTTCCGGGACCAGCTTGTCGATGTTGGCGGAACTGTCCTGAAAATACCGGTCAGCCGAGCCGTCGGCCATCGCGCTGAGGGAACCCATACCTCGATAGGATTTATAAGAGCGCCCTTGATACAACTCCACCTCGCCCGGCGCTTCCTCGGTGCCGGCAAACAGCCCGCCGAGCATGACGCTGTGCCCACCGGCGGCAATCGCCTTGCAGACATCGCCCGAATAGCGAATGCCGCCATCGGCAATCAGCGGAACGCCCGACTCCCGAATGGCGTCGGACACCATCTGGATAGCCGTGATCTGCGGCACGCCGACGCCGGCAACGATCCGGGTGGTGCAGATCGACCCAGGGCCAATGCCCACCTTGACGCCGTCCGCGCCGTGGTCGATCAGCGCCCTCGCCGCCTCGCCGGTAGCGATATTTCCGCCGATCACATCGACCGATGGGAAATTTTTCTTGATCCAGGCGACGCGATCCAGAACATTCTGGGAATGCCCGTGCGCCGTATCGACCACAAGCACGTCGACCCCGGCCTCGATCAGCAGTTCCACGCGCTCCTCCGTCCCGACGCCGACGCCAACGGCCGCGCCGACAAGCAAACGTCCGTGCGTATCCTTGCAGGCATCGGGATGCTCCGTCGTTTTGATGATGTCCTTTACCGTGATCAGTCCGCGCAGTTCAAACGCATCATTGACGACCAGCACCCGCTCGATACGATGCTTGTGGATCAGCGCTTTTCCTTCTTCGACGGTAGCGCCTTCCTTGACCGTCACCAGGCGCTCCCTGGGAGTCATGATGTTGCGTATCGGCTGGTCAAGATTGGTTTCAAAACGCAAATCACGGTTGGTCACGATACCAACCACGCGCGAATTTTCACCCTCCACGACCGGAAAACCCGAAATCTTGTGCAAGCGCGCGAGTTCGACAACATCGCGCACCGACATGGTCGGCGGAACGGTAATCGGATCCTTGAGAACACCCGACTCGAAACGCTTGACCTTGGATACCTCGGACGCCTGCCCCTTGGGGGAAAAATTCTTGTGCACGATGCCGATGCCGCCTTCCTGAGCCAAGGTAATGGCCAAGCGGCTTTCGGTCACCGTATCCATGGCGGCCGAAACAAGCGGCTTGTTAAGAGCGATGTTGCGTGTCAACCGGGTATGAAGACGAACATCGCGGGGAAGAACGGAGGAATGAGCGGGGACGAGCAAGACGTCGTCAAAAG
>BNUC01000242.1 GCA_025997075.1 Betaproteobacteria bacterium
CTTACGTTCCCGACGCAAAACCGCTGACCGAATCCCAGAGTACCGCGCTTCTTTGCTCGGTCTTACCCCATTGGACAATGCTCTTCGATACAATGACTTATGACTTCTGCGTGTGCGATTACCCTGTTGTGGTTGATTACTGACGCAAGATCGCCTACACTGACAAGTAACGGCTTGGATGGAGCGGGCAGCGGGGGATCTTTAAGGTTCCCTCCCAAGCCATGCGGGTTCTCTTTGAACCCAGGCACATTCGGGCCGTTTTCTATTTCATGTTTTCGGTTGCGTTCGGCGATGGCTTGTGCCAGACTATCCGCAAGCCCGGTGGGGCCGGTTAGAAGTCGGGAGCCATTGGCTCTGTCAGCATCAACCATTTCTGGCACCGGGCTTACCTCTCCTACCTCGACCGCTTCGACCGAATAGATTTTTGAGCCTTGATCTGGTCACGTCGATTCCTTCACCATCATCTTCACCAGTCGTGTTCCGTTCGGCGTATCCATCGGCGCGAAGAATCTGTGAACGGCGGCCATATTTGGGTCGCCAGCGCGGTCTGACTTGCTCCATCCATGACGGCATGAGCAAACAGATGATCGAGATTCGCCACGGCCAGCGCGTGTTCTCTTGGCGATTCCGATTTTCTCGTTGCGTTTTCGGAAAGCATTTTGTCTATGGTGTCTCGTGTCACCTTGGCTTCCATGCCGGTGCGCCGATTGGCGAGTACGCGCCCCTTCATATGATCTGTCCACGCCGTTCTCGCTTCCTCAAACGTCGAAGCCGCGCGCGGCATGATCGCCGCCTGATCAAGCTTTTCCCCGGCGATGGAGGCCAGCGCCTCGTCCTGCCACCTTCCATCCCCGAACACCTGCGCCTCATTTTCTGGCGCATAGGTATTGTGTGTCGGAATCAGGTCGTCCGTGATGTACAGCCGCGACGGATGATCGATACGGATGCATTGTGCCTCCTCGAACCCATCGGGAACCACGGAAACGATGAAACGAGGCGCGGCGGCCGATTTACGTAAGGCTTGCATAACTAACCTCCTGGCTTATAATGAATAGACGATGACAACGAATCAGCCCGTTTTGCTGAAAGACGCCGCGAAACAGGATGCGGAGATCACTCGTTTCTCTGAGCAGATCAAATCCGGCGCGCTTCACGTGGAGTCTCCCGGAATGGACCCGCTCCCCCCTTGGACGGAAGAAGAACGCCAAGACCTATATCGCGTGATCCACAGAGAGGTCACAAAAATCGGCAAGTAGCTCAAGGGGTTCCCGAGGAAAACACAACCATGAAGACGAAAAACCAACTTTTTGATGAGCGTCGCACGGCTGAGGCGGCGGCCTATATGCTCTTTCGTGCAGGGGGGAAGCTGCCGCACATCAAGCTCATGAAGTTGCTCTATCTTGCAGAGCGGCTTTCCTTGCAGCGTTATGGAGAACCTTTGACGGGCGACAAGGCGGTTGCCATGCCCCTTGGCCCCGTCCTCTCCATGACACTTGAACTGATTAACGGCACCAGACCTTCTTGTCCCGGAGGATGGGAGGACTGGATTTCTGACCGCGCCAATCACATGGTTGAACTTGCCGACCCCAGCATGATTCGTACTACTGATGACTTGGTTCATCTTTCTGACGCCGACCTTGAAGTACTGCAAGAGACTTGGGGCCGCTTTGGTCACATGGAAAAATTCGCGCTGGTCAATTACACGCATGAGCATCTCCCTGAATGGCAAGACCCTGAAGGCTCCAGCATCCCGATACCGTACATACGCATTTTCACTGGCATCGGGATGGATGACGAAACGGCGGAGCGTCTTGCCGCCAGACTGGAGGCGCAACAAAATATCGCAGCCTCGTTTGCTACATGATTGTTCCAGGAAATGCTTTCCTCATCCCCTCCGGGAAGGAAGGAAATCATATTTTCTTTGTCGCTCTGAGCGGAATACACCTGCCAGAATATGGCGCTTCGCCGTGTATTGTCCTTGTAGGCGCGACAACACTTTACGATAATGCGCCTTTTGATGATGCCTGTATTATTGAAGCGTTGGAACATCCGTTTATACGGCATAAAAGCTATATGTCGTACCGTCACATGCGGCTTGAACCATTGCCACACGTTGAATCTCTTGCCTGGAAGTCGTGGGTCAAGCAAGAAGATTGTTCTACTGCTCTTCTTGCGCGAATTGTTGCCGGAATTTCCAAATCCCGTTTCACCCCAAGATATATCAAGGCGGCGCAGGTAGGGCAGAACGTCAACGGATGACAAAACCGCCTCAAGGTTCATGCTGCCCCCTTCCATGAATTTTTTAAGCGTATGACTTCCTGCCCAAGCGGGTGAATCTCGAAGCGTTCGCCTTTGCCCATACCCTCCATGATTGCTGCCAGCGGCATAACCTTGAAGTCTTCTTCTCCTTCCTTGCGGACGCTCCACAGGTGATCCGATGTACTCCTCGTGGACGCTCCATCGGAAATCGTGATGCGGTAAATTTCCCGCCTGCCTTGCGGAAACACCGCATCAACCTGCGTTATGTCGCCGTTTACTGCAATGACTTTATCGCCTGCCTGAATATCCCCCATGCGCCGGTAGCCGTCCGACGTCAATACCTGTGCAGACAACGGTTGCGCCCTGCCTTTTCCACTCACCGTCTGTTGCCGCAAGAACCGCCGCGCCATCGCCGACAAGTCCGCCGCCGTCATGCCCTTGTAGTTCACCCCGGCCTTGTCGTGCAACCAAGCTTTCACATCCGCGATGAAGTCATTCACCCACTTGGCCAGCGCTTCCGGCAAGGTGCGCGGCGCGGATTCGTACTGCTCGACGGTGTAGGCGGCAAGCTCGCTCAGCCGCGTTTCCTCGTTCAGCCGGTCAGCCGCCGGGATGCGGGCATAGGCTTCCTTGAACCAGCGCGAACCTTCACCCTTGCCGAGGATCCGTTCCATATTGCGCAGCCGGGTCATGAGGTTTTTGTACTGCGGGCTGTTGTTGAACTTCAGCGCCTTGAGCAACAGGTGGAAACTCTCATGCCCCAGCACCGCCGCGCCCTGGCCCTACTCGATGTTCGACGCCACAAGGTGGATCGTCTTGCCGTCGAAGACACCGGCTACGCGGTTCAGGTCGTTGCGGGAATAGTACGTTTCCAGAATATTGATCGCGTTATCGTCCCATACCACATAGTTGTGAAAGCCTTCGCCAACGCTACGGCTGTTTCCGTTCAGGTAGCGCAGGCCAGGGATGCCGAGGCTGTTCAGGTATTCGGAGGCGGATTTGTCACTTCCTTTCCTCTTGGAAATAGCGTCGTACAACTGCTTTCCTGTAACTTTGGAGTATTTATCTACTCCGCCAGGGAGAATAGGCAGGTTTGATTTCCCATCCGTCGCTTTTTGGAGCGCATCCTTTACCTTCTTTGGTTGTTCAGACAGTGGCTTGTCGTAGTCCAGTCAGGGTAATCGCACACGCATAAGTCATAAGTCATTGTATCGAAGAGCATTGTCCAATGGGGTAAGACCGAGCAAAGAAGCGCGGTACTCTGGGATTCGGTCAGCGGTTTTGCGTCGGGAATGTAAGCTGCGCTTGGGATAGGTG
>BNUC01000243.1 GCA_025997075.1 Betaproteobacteria bacterium
ACATGGTCGAAAACCTGCCAGAAACCGGGATGAACTGGAGTCAAAAGTACGGGGAGCCATGAAGAAATTGCAACTTCAACCCAAACGGGTTATGGCTTATTTCAAACACCCAAAAATTCAATATGCCACTTAATGAATCTATTGAATTGCCGGGTTAATATGAAAATAATGAATAAAATAATAAATTGTTTTTCTTTTCTTTTCTTTTCTTTTCTTTTCTTTTCTTTTCTTTTCTTTTTGGCTTGCTTTTCTTTTTTTCTGCCTTTTTATTTTTAGTTTGCAAAGGAAGGCTTTTATAAATTATAGGTTAGATAGAACGATGTTTCGGTCTAATTTACAATCTCTTTTTGCTTTATAATGTAATCAAGATGGGTAAATCAATAGCACGAGATAAAAAATTAAATCATTAGTGTTTTGTAAAATTTTCTTCTTTTGTATATTTTTCTTTTTTTACCTTGTCAAGTATCTCCGTTCCCTTAGTTATTTGCCTCTTGGTTTGCTTTTACAGACAAGCAGGGACCCATATACTTTGACAAAATCACATTTCACACCAAAGAGGCTTGGGGCCTGTTACTTCTCTGATAGAAGCCAGCATTTCAGGCTAAATTATGTAAAAATACTCACTGCCGAGGCTTGGTTAGAGGTTGAAGCTCTAAGCCAGCACGGAGGGGAAAGGCGGTAAGACTTACAAGCTGGAAGCTGAAAGAAATAGAAGAATCACAGCCATTCAAGGTTTCTTGTTCCCCTGAACTATTGAGCATATAGAGGCTATATCTTGCTCCAATTCTGCTCCAATGCTCCACCAAAAACAGGGCTAAATGAAGTTAAGCACACTTGGTTAACTATTTGTTTTTTAATGATTTTATTAGCTAACTCGCTGTGGTTACTAGCTTTTTTTTGAGATTATAAATCATTGGTGGCACGCAGACACGCCCCGAGCCGCAGACAGTACAAATAGTACGGCAAGGCGTAGTCAACATAGCGACACAGTCACCGGTGATTTAGAAATGGTATTAGACCGGCAAGAGGGTCGTATCGACCACCTTGCGCAGGACGAAACTGGAATGCACGCCGGTTACGCCCGGAATGCGCGTGATGCGATTAAGGAGCAGTTCCTGAAACGCGTCCATGTCCTTGACCACGACCTTGATCTGATAGTCGGCGTCCTGCCCAGTGATCATCAGACATTCGAGTATTTCGGGTATCCTGAGGATTTGCCGCTCGAAGTTGTCGAAGCGTTCCGGCGTGTGCACATCCATCGAAATATAGATCAGCGCCATCAGCGAATAACCCAGCACTTTGGCGTCGAGCAGAGCGTGATAGCCCTTCACCACACCGCTTTCCTCCAGCGCGCGCACGCGGCGCAGGCAGGGCGAGGGGGATAAGCCGATGCGATCAGCCAGCTCCTGATTGCTGATACGCCCTTCCTTTTGCAGAAGCTCCAGAATCTGCTGATCGTAACGATCTATTTCCATTAAATTGCTTTCATTTCTATTGACAAGATGGTTTATTGCTTATTTTAAGTAAAAACATCTATTTTATTTCAAAATGTATTGTTCCTTAATGGAACAACGCAAGCATCTGTCTCGCCACTGCGTCTATGATTTACCCTTCGCAAACGCCTGCTGGCTGCACCAAGGAAAAATCATGATGCTGAAAAACCCCGCCACGAAATATACCGCTTTTCCTCCAGTCAAACTCGATGACCGGCAATGGCCGGGACGCACGCTGACCCAGGCGCCGGTCTGGATGAGCACCGATCTGCGTGACGGCAACCAGGCGCTTTTCGAACCGATGAACGTCGAGCGCAAGATGCGCATGTTCAAGCGTCTTTGCGCCATCGGGGTAAAAGAAATCGAAGTGGCCTTCCCGTCGGCCTCGCAGACTGATTTCGATTTCGTGAGGAAACTGATCGAGGGGAAACACATTCCCGACGATGTGACCATCGAGGTACTCGCTCCGGCGCGCGAGGAACTGATCCGTCAAACCTTCGAGGCGCTCAAGGGCGTTCGTCGGGCCATCGTGCATATCTACAACGCCACTTCGCGTCCGTTCCGCGAAATCGTTTTCGGCATGGAAAAACCCGAAGTCATGCAGATGGCCATTTCGGCCGTCCAACTGGTCCGGCAAATATCCGAAGAATATCCGGAAACCGAATGGGTGCTCGAATACAGCCCGGAAACCTTCACCGCGACCGAGCTTGATTTTGCGCTGGAAATTTGCGATGCGGTGACCGACATCTGGGGCGCGACGCCCGAGCGGAAAATCATCCTTAACTTGCCGACAACCGTGGAAATGTCTACGCCGAATGTCTATGCCGACCAGATCGAATGGATGCATCGGCATCTCGCCCGGCGCGACAGTATCATCATCAGCCTGCATCCGCACAATGATCGCGGGACAGCGGTAGCCGCCGCCGAACTCGGCCTGATGGCCGGCGCCGACCGTGTCGAAGGCTGCCTGTTCGGCAACGGCGAGCGCACGGGCAACGTCGACCTCGTGACGGTGGCACTCAATCTCTACACCCAGGGGGTGTGGCCGGACCTCGATTTTTCGGACATCAACGCCGTCGCGCGCGACTTCGAGCATTGCACCCGGTTGCCGATCCATCCGCGTCATCCCTATGTCGGCGATCTGGTATTCACCGCCTTCTCCGGTTCGCATCAGGACGCGATCAAGAAGGGTTTCTCGCAACAGTGTCCGGAAAAGAAATGGAATCTGCCCTACCTGCCGATCGATCCGGCCGATCTCGGGCGCACCTATGAATCGGTGATCCGCATCAACAGCCAGTCCGGCAAAGGCGGCATCGCCTACCTGATGGAGACCGAATACGGAGTCGCCATGCCGCGCCGTCTGCAAGTGGAGTTTTCCAGCGTGGTGCAATGTCAGACCGACGCGGAAGGCGGCGAGATGGAAGCGGCCGATATCTGGACCTTATTCTCGAAAACCTATCTGGACAACGAGTTGCCGATCCGTTACGTCAAACACCATTTGTTCGAGGAAGGCACGCAGCAGGGCATCGAGCTGACCGTGGAGAAAAACGGCGAAACGCGCGCCCTGACCGGTCGGGGCAACGGCCCGATCGATGCCGCCGTGCATGCGCTGGGCGCCTTCGGCTTTGCCGTGCAGGTCCGCAGCTACGAGGAAAAATCGATGGGCAAGGGCGAGGACGCCAAGGCTTGCGCATTCATGGAACTCATGCTGGCAAGCGGCGGCCGAGAGTGTTACGGCGTCGGGATCGACGCCAACATCGTCACCGCGTCGATCCGCGCGCTGATAAGCGGTGTCGATCGGCTGACGGCGCCGGCCTGAATCAGGTATCAGCGAAGTAATCGGGCCGGAGCCGAAAATCGTCCCGAAGAAACACGGCGTGAGCATGAACAGGCGTTTGCTTTCCCTCTCCCCTTTCCCTCACACTTGATCCCTCTCCCAGGGGGAGAGGGAAGACATGTAGTGGTCAAGAAATATCGGACAGATGGATAGGTTGTTTTCCTGCCGAAAGTGATTCATAGACGTTGGGCGGCAGGTAACCCAAAGTCGAGTGCAAGCGGGAGCTGTTGTAGAAGCCAACGATG
>BNUC01000244.1 GCA_025997075.1 Betaproteobacteria bacterium
CGCGTTAGCGACCCTGCCTAGCCGCTTTGAGCGGCTCACAAATGAAGGCCCCCGGCTTTGCCGGGGGATTGTTACTTTCTTGCTGAGACTATTGACCCACTCGGCCAATTTAAAAAACTGTACCGACCAGGCGGTACAATTCGCCATTGACCGGATCAATCACCGGCCTCGCAAGTGCTTGGGATTTCGCCCCCCATGAGACCTTTTTAACCAACCCAGTCATTGGGACAATCCACGCGCAGAGGGCGCACTTCAAATTTGAACTCAAGGGAGAATTTAATGGGAACCGTAAAAACAGACCTGGAACTGATTGAACTTCTGAAACAGTTCGATACCCCCAGTATTACCAACGTATTGGCGACCTATCCATCCAAAACTGATGTCTGCCTCGGTTTGTATGAACCCTGGACCACCAACTGGTATACGGATTCGAGCATGAAAGTCGCCTATCCCGAATTGGGACGTACCGTCGGCTATGCCGTGACCGTGGTATACGGTCTGCCCGATCCGAGTTTCAACCGGCTTAACTTCGGCAATCTACTCCGCGCCATGGGAGAGTCACCCAAACCGATCGTGGTTTGTGTGAAGCAGGATCTGCCCGAAGAACTGAAAAAGAAAAACGGCCTGGCGGGCGGCCAGATGCTCACCGCCATGAAATCCGCCGGGGCGGTGGCCATGATCACGGACGGTCCCTCGCGTGACCTCGACGAAATTCGGGAAATGAAGATCCAGTACATGATGGCTGGCCAGAGTGCCGGGCACGGTCCTCTGGCCGTGAAAGCAGTCAATGTGCCCGTCCACCTTGCGGGTATGGATGTAGCCCCTGGTGAAATCATCCATATGGACGAAAACGGGGCGGTGAAATTCCCGGCCAAATATTTACAGGAAGTTTACGATCGCGCCATCCTGATACAACAGCAGGAAAGTGAAAAAATGGCCGCCATGGCGGCAACCAGCGACATTGACGAACTCATCAGGCTCATGACAGGAAAATCCGACAGATATTGATCGTAAAACTAACTCCGGTTTGAAACCCCGCCCTTCTTTTTTCGCCACATTTTCTCGTGCAACATGTTGTAACATATGTGAGCCTTCCACCACGAAGCGACACATGGTTTTAAAAACGCCTTTGAGGCGCTAATAAATGAAGGCCCTGGCTTTACCAGGAAATTATTATTCTAATCAAGGAGGAAAATTATGAGCAATTTGCGTACGTATGTAAGAGCGGATAACGTAGAGACACAGGTCTTTGACTGGGGAAAGCTGCAATGGCTTTCCGAACCAAAGGTCACTGGCGCCAAAGAAATGGTCACTGGAATAGTGACTCTTGAACCTGGTAAGGGGCACGCGAAACACAACCACCCCGGTTGCTCGGAGGTGCTTTTCGTCACTCATGGGCAGGGCGAGCAGGTGGTGTTTACCGACTCCGGCGAACTGAAAAAGACGGTGACCGTGGGCGATCTCATCTACCTTCAACCTGGGCAGTTCCACTCCACACTCAACACCGGGAAGGAAAATATGGTTCTGGTGGCCGTATATCAATTCTCCGGCCCCGAGATAGCCATGCGGGCCGATCCGGGTTGCACCGTTTTACCGCCAAAATCCACAGATTAAGGAGCAGACCCATGAAGAAAGCCTACGTTATAGGGACATGTGACACCAAGTATGCGGAGTTGTCCTACACCGTAGATCTTTTAAAAAAAGCCGGGGTCGAGAGTGTTTTGGTCGATGTAGGCATCTTCCCTCACGAATATATTGTTGATGTCCCCAATACCGAGGTAGCCAAACATCATCCTGAAACGCCCGACTTTCTAACCTCCGCAAAAGATCGTGGTGAAGCGGTGATGGCGATGAGCGAGGCGCTGGAGGCGTTCCTGCCGGGACGCGACGACATCGGAGGGGTTCTCGGTATGGGAGGCACCGGAAATACCACTCTGGTTACCCGAGCCATGAGGGCGTTGCCTGTGGGCGTTCCCAAGCTGATGGTCTCCACTGTGGCCTCGGGAGATACCGCTCCCTATGTGGGAGCCACCGACATCTGCATGATGGCCTCCGTCGCGGACGTAGCGGGACTCAATCCTGTTTCTCGTGCCGTGTTGGGCAACGCGGCCCACGCAATGGCGGGTATGGTTAAAAACGTCATCCCTGCGGCGGCGGATACAAAGCCGCTTCTTGGCATGACCATGTTCGGCGTCACAACACCTTGCGTGATGAATTTGCGAAAAATTTTTGAAAACGAGTATGAGCCGCTGATTTTCCACGCAACCGGAACAGGCGGTCAGTGTTTCGAAAAACTTATAGACTCCGAAATGCTGAAATACGTCATCGACGTCACCCTTACCGAGGTGTGCGACCTGTTTATGGGAGGTGTGATGAGCGCTGGCCCGGACCGCCTGGGCGCTATTATCCGCACAAAAATTCCCTATGTGGGCAGCCTTGGCGCGCTGGACATGGTCAACTTCGGAGCTTTAAAGACAGTTCCGGAAAAGTACAAGAACCGCAAACTCCACGTGCATAACGCGAACGTGACGCTCATGCGCACCACCAAGGAAGAAAATGCCGATATGGGACGCTGGATCGGCGAAAAGCTCAATCAGTGCGAAGGTAGGGTTCGTTTCCTCATTCCCGAAGGAGGAGTCTCCGTCATCGACGCTCCAGGGCAGCCATTTTACGACCCTGAGGCGGATAAGGCGCTGTTCGACAGTCTGGAGGCGACGGTCAAACAGACGGAGCGGCGAAAGATCATTCGGCTGCCTCTGAACATCAATGACCCGGCATTCGCCGAGGCATTGGCCGAACAACTCAAAGCTGTTATCAGCTAAAAACGGCCATTGCTTCAGGCATTTCACTTTACTTTACTTTAATTAGGAGAGCGGTTATGACAGTACCAACTCGTGACAATATTTTAAGTGCTTTGCGCGCGAAAATAGCGGCTAAAAAGCCGATCATCGGCGGCGGCGCCGGAACCGGCATCTCGGCCAAATGGGAAGAGGCGGGCGGCATCGACCTCATCGTCATTTATAACTCGGGCCGGTATCGTATGGCTGGGCGCGGCTCGCTTTCAGGACTCATGGCCTATGGTAACGCCAACGACATCGTTCTGGAGCTCGCGCGGGAGGTTATTCCCGTAGTGAAAAAAGTGCCGATTCTGGCCGGTATCAACGGTACTGACCCTTTCGTGAATTGGGACTCCTTTCTGCGCCGCCTTGTTGAAGAGGGATTTGCCGGGGTACAGAACTTCCCCACGGTCGGCTTGATCGACGGCGTTTTTAGAGCAAATCTCGAGGAAACCGGCATGGGCTACGGCCTGGAGATCGAGGCCATGGAACGCGCGAACAAAATGAACCTCCTGACCACCCCTTACGTCTTCAACACCGATGACGCCAAAGCCATGACCAAAGCAGGCGCGGATATCCTGGTGGCCCACATGGGACTGACCACCTCCGGCAGCATCGGGGCGCAGACCGCCAAAAGCCTGGACGACTGCGTGACGCTGATAGACTCCATTGCCGACGCGGCCCGCAGCGTGAGGCAGG
>BNUC01000245.1 GCA_025997075.1 Betaproteobacteria bacterium
GCTGGATGCAAGATACCCTGATCCGGCGCTTGCGTAGCCGCATGGCGCAGGAACCCCGCCTCATCTGGCTGGAAGGGATCAGCGACGAATATCTCGAAAGCGTTTATGCCGCCTCCGTCTGCCTCATAGCCGCCTCGCGCGCCGAAGGATTCGGTCTGCCCCTCATTGAAGCCGCCCGCCACAAACTCCCGGTCATCGCGCGGGACATTCCGGTATTCCGCGAAGTAGCAGGGCGACATGCCTACTACTTCAGCGATGATCTGGCGCATTCCATCGAAACATGGCTGACACTCCATGCCCAGAACCAACACCCCGGATCGGACGAAATGCCCTGGCTGTCATGGCGGGAAAGCGCGGAGCGACTCTGGAATCTGGTAACCGCCGTACCGCAGGAATCCCTGGAATAAGATATTAGCGGCGCCTTCGGGCGCCATTTTTCCGAGTCGTACCGATTGTACCGATTGGTCCGATTGGTCCGATTGGCTCGGGATTACTCAGGACAGGCCATTCAAGCGCGCCTTCCGTTCCCTTTCGACCTGGATGATGTAACGTTGTACGGCCGACAAGCGGGCCGCGTGCATACTGATGAATTCGCAGCCGACGCGCACGTAGGACACGCCCCCGCGAGTGGTGACATCGAACATGTTACGGACACATAGCCTGACGACCAGCAAGCCTTCGCCCGGCAGCATGATCTTGCAGTTCTCCAGCATCTGGCTCTTTTCCAGCAGGCCGGCCAGATCGGAAGGGACCATCAGGCCCACGCCGCCTCCGCTGATGTCCAACAGAGGAACATCGAAGGCTTGCCCGCCGGGTTCCAGCGTCGTGCTTAATCGAATCGGGTTGAGCACGGGGGTGGATAGACGGAAAAATTCCCGACGCTGCAAACGCAACAACTCGTCAGGAATGGCGCCGATGAAAGCCGGACGCCCCTGGTATTCCACACGCTGCAAGCGATCCAGAGCAAATTGAATCTTCACTTTGTCGACGAACACCGTGAAGATCAGAGTGTCGGCTTTGAGCGCCTTGCGGTTCATTTCCTCGCTGCCGCCGACATCGATGACGATTTCGGTGTTATCCGACTGCAATGCGATCAACGAGGTCAGGAAAAGGGATCGGCCCTGGTCGAAGTGGACAGTGATTCGTGCTTCTTTTTGAATGATCGAGCGCAGAACGGCCCGTATCTCCGCCTTCGAATACAGGATGTACTGGCTGTAATCGCCAGCTTGTTCGAGTTCGAATTGAGGGGCAATGGGCGGCAGGAATTCCTGAATCTCGTTTTTCACCATTTTCGGCTCCGATACAAGGCCGGATGCGAGTCTATCAGGCGTGCGGCGAATGCGCCATCGTTACTCCGGCGAAGTAGATCGGCATGACGGAATTTGCGAAAAGATCAAGAAAAAAACCGGTACGGCGTAAATCCGTACCGGCTTCCACAGAGGAGAGGGGGGTGCTTTACCTTAGAAGCGAGAGGACATTCTGCGGGACGGAGTTCGCCTGGGAAACCATGGCGACGCCGGCCTGCTGGAGAATCTGGGCGCGGGTCAGGGCAGCGGTTTCGGCAGCGAAATCGGCGTCCATGATACGGCTCTTGGCGGCGGTCTGATTCTCGATGGCGCCTTCGAGGTACGAGATGGTGAAAGTCAGCCGGGACTGCACGCCGCCGATGTTGGCGCGGCTGCTGGCGACCTCGCTGAGCGCATCATCGATGGCGGCCATCGCGGCGGAAGCGCCGGCAGAAGTCGTGACGCTATGGCCGGATATCTGGACGCTGCTGAATGACCCCGAGATGGAGTCGCCCACTGCGGCGCCGACCTGGAAGGAGAACGTTTGTCCATAGACTTGCTGGCCGTTCAGTTTGGCACCGGCCTGAATACGCGATGCTTCGGTCTGCAGGGCGGAAAACTCCTGGTTGATATGGGAACGCTCGGTGTTGGACAGTGTACCGTTGAGCGATTGGGTCGCCAGTTCACGCATCCGCTGGAGCTGTTGGGCGACGGTGTCCAGAGCCGAGTCGGCGACCTGGGCATAGGAAATGCCGTCGGAAGCGTTACGCACGGCGACGGTCATGCCGCGGATTTCCGAATCCATCTTCATGGCCACGGCCAGACCGGCAGCGTCATCCTTGGAAGAATTAACGCGCAGACCGGAAGAGAGACGTTCCAGAGAGTTCGACAGGCTGCCTTGCGACTTGTTGAGGTTGCGTTGCGAGTTCAAGGACATTACGTTGGTGTTGATAATTTGCGGCATGATTTAACTCCTGTATCAGGTTGAATATCTGCACGAAATCTTGCGGTTTCCTTGCTGTTTCGGTGTCCACGTGCAGGTTCCCCTGCCGTTGCTTACTTTCACGGCAACCTCGCGTGGAACTTTAGGGGTAAATGTTGAAAAATTATTGCAAGGTTTTACATTTAAAAACCATTCGCTACAGCCACAGAGACACAGAGGCAGAAGGAAAGGCCGAAAGAAAAAGGAAGAAGGAAGAATCAGGACGCTCGCCAGGGCAATCGCCTATGCGCAGAATCCGTCAGGATGCGCTTCGGCTTTTTCAACCCACATCCGTCCTACCCTCGTCATTCCTTTGATCGCCGGGATGACGGGGAGCTGGTTTCGCGCCCTATGCGATCGCCCTGCGTATCAGAGATCAGGAATCAGAGGTCAGGGATCAAAACCGATCGGTGTTGATCCCTGATTCCTGACATCTGATCCCTGATCCCGTAGGTTGGGTAAGCGAAGCGCAACCCGACAATCGTAAATAGGCGGCGCGTAGCGCCGGAAGATAAGTACCGTCGGGATGCGCCGCTTCGTGGCTTTCCCAACCTACACCCCGCTCTCCTCCCCCCTCGTCATTCCTTTGATCGCCGGAATGACGGGAGGCTGGTTTCGCGCCCTATGCGATCGCCCTGGGACGCTCGCAAGGCGAAAAAATTTTCGCTCTTGCCTTTCCCCTTGTTTTGGTTTTCTCTGTGTCTCTGTGGTGAATGGTTTTAACGGAAATTTCCGTGTCCTGTGAGGCAGATCAGCGTGTGGTGTCAGTGGGCGCGGATTCAGGGGGCGGGGTGAAAACCGGTGGATTATTGGCAGGGGAACCGCTTTCCAGGCGATAGAGCCAGGCCAGCAGCTCGGCAACGGCGACATACAACTGCGGCGGAATGCGCTGGTCCAGGTCGATCTGCATGAGCAGCGAAACGAGTTCAGGAGATTCGTGAACGTAAACGCCGGCGTCCCGCGCGCGGGAAATGATTTGTTCCGCCAGAATACCGCGCCCTTTGGCCACGACGCGCGGAGCGGCGTCGGTTTCCGAATAGGCGAGCGCAACCGCGTTTTTCAAGGATTCCCGGTCAGGCGCTTTCATCGTAAAACTAACTCCGGTTGAAACCCCACTCTTCAGGGCGGTGGGGGGCCATACCCCGGCCTAAAGGCTGGGGTTTCGGCGATCGTTTTGGGAGGGGATGCAAACTCATGGAGAAACATGAGCGGCGTTTGCTTTCCCTCGCCCGCTTGCGGGAGAGGGTGCCCCGGCAGG
>BNUC01000246.1 GCA_025997075.1 Betaproteobacteria bacterium
GACGCCTCCCGATAAAAATCGAGAGTAGGCCAGATTGGCTTAGGGTTTACAATACTACGTCATAACTGCTTGAATGTAAACGTTTTATTTCAACTGTTTACGACATCTGCGTATGCAATAGCCCTGAGCATGGAGATATCTCCATATTTATATTATTGAAAGCAAGTTGGTATTAAACCACTATTCACCACAGAGGCGCTAAGGCATGATTCGGCAGGCAGGCGGCACGCAGACAAGCTATTTTTACCCCGTCATTCCCGCGAAGGCGGGAATCCAGTTCGTTTTCTCCAGCCCGAAGGGCTGCAAATATTTGCGGTGCGTTGCGCCAGAAAGTACGTTTCCGGATTCCCGCCTTCGCGGGAATGACGTGGGAAGGCGCTCAAAAGCCATACCTCGCCTTCAAACTCCCCGACACGCCTTCGCGTTTGCCCGCATAGCCCTGCACGCCCAAATCCAGCGCCCAGGCCACGTAGGTTGGGTAAGCGAAGCGCAACCCGACAAATGTAAATTTGCGGCGCGAAGCGCCGGAAGATACAACCGTCGGGATGCGCCGCTTCGCGGCTTTCCCAACCTACGCCCCGCTGAGGGGTTGGGGGAGAGGGGGAAGACGCTAGAAGCTATACCTCGCCTTCAGACTCCCCAAGCCGAGGCGGCAGTTATCCGCCGAAGCGCATTGCGTCTGTTGCAGGGCGGCGGAGAGTCCTTTGTCGATGAGGAAGTCCGCGCCTTGAGTGAGGAAGGCGCTTGCGGCTGCATAGCCTTCGGCCAGGGCTTTGGTTTGGGGATTGAGGTGGATGCCGGGCTTGTCCGGGGGATTGGGGCCGACGGGGGGTTCAACCGGTGGTTGAACTGGCGGTTCGACCGGCGGCTCGACCGGTGGTTGAACTGGCGGTTCAACTGGCGGTTCGACCGGCGGTTCGACCGGTGGTTCAACCGGTGGTTCAACTGGCGGTTCAACCGGAGGCTCAATCGGGGGTTCGCTTCCCGCGAGGCTGGCCACCAGCCGCCGGCCTTCCTGGGTGCTCAGGTTGAAGTCGTAGAGCAGGCTGACGCCTTGCATCCCCGTGCCGTGGGCTACGGTGTTGAGCGGCTCGCCGATGAGGGTTCCGGCGTTGATGAGCGTGAGGCTGTCGCCGGCTTTCAGCGGGGTGCTGCTGCCGAGGAGGCCGACATTGACGGTGCTGTTGATGATGTAGGCGACGCCGTCGACGTTGAGCAGGGTCGCGCCGTTGACCGTACCGTAGGGGAAGTAGAAGTTGAGTTGGGCGTTGGAGCCGTGGAGGTGGCCGGCTATCGACGCGCCTTGATAAACGTCGAAAGTGGCATTGGGGTCGAGGCTGAGGTTTTTGCCGAGGCGGTTTGTGAGGGTGAGGGCCGCACCGCCCGATACGTTGACGTTGCTGTTGGCGAGGCTGCCGCCCAGGATGAGCGTGCCGGCGCTGACCGTGGTGTTGCCGCTGTAGGTGTTGGCGTTGCTCAGGGTGAGGCTGCCGGTTCCGGTTTTGTTGAGCGGGGTGCTGCCCGTGCTGTTGTCGGCGATGACGCCGCGGATGGTGTAGTCGTGGCCCGCGGTGTTGGTGAAGGTCACTTTGGCGGGCTTGACGCCGCCGCTGATGATATTGACCTGCCCGGCTTCGGTATCGGTGAAGGTGACCGTGTCGCCGTTGATGAATTGGGGTTCTGTGGTCCAGTTGTCCGAAGTCAGGATGTCCCAACTGCGATTGGTCGCGCCGGTCCAGGTGAGGTCGGTGGGGGTGTCGCGGTTGGGGGGTGGCGGGGGCGGCGGAACATAGGTCGATTTCAGCGTGGCGGTCAGGTCTTTGCCGGCTACCGCAATGCTGAAAACGCGGGAGGTGTCGGTGAAGGACACGCCCCACTTCAAGGTAAGGTCAGAATAGCTGGGGTTGGCAGTCAATGCGCCGCCTGCGTGGAGGAGCTTGATGCTTTGCGTCTCCTGGAGGGCGCTCAGGTCCGTTCCGCCGTCGAGGTAGAGCTTGACCAGGCTGGCGACAATGCTGGTATTGCCATCGACCGTCAGGATGGTTTCACCCGCGCTTATGCCCGCGGGCATGAAGAAATTCAGCGTGTTGCCACCGAGGGTGGCGCTGAGGTTGCCACTGATGCGGCTGCCCTGCCAGGCGTTCAGCGCGCTGGTCGTGCCATTTAAGGCGATGTTTTTTCCGGCGAGGGCACCGCCGCGCAAAACGAAGGTATTGCCGTCGCCAGTATTGACGTTGCTGTTGGTCAGGCTGCCCGTTGCGGCCAGTTCCAGCGTTCCGGAGGCGATTTCTGTGTTGTCGGTGCAGGTGTTCGCGGCGGAAAGGGTCAGCGTCCCCGGACCGCCTTTGTAGACGATGCTGCTGCCGCTCAAGCCGGTCACAAAGTTCACCTTGTCGTTGATGTCGCTGATAGTGAATGAGGCCACGGTCGCGCTGAGGGGATTTAGGACTTATCCGTAAATAATATTAATTTTCCCTGAGACCTTTCGGAAAGCGATCATGGCCGAGGCAATCATCACCAAGGCCATGTAGCTTCGATGCGTTTTCTCGTACCGCACCAGCAATTTTCGGAAGCGGTTGAGCCAGGAATGACAGGCTTCGACCACCCAGCGACGGGGTTTGTGGTCCGGGTTCTTTGCTTTGGCATCAATCTCCTCCCCTCTGGGGCGAACATGCGGGAGGTAGCCCCGCGCTTCTATCTGCGACTTCGCGGTCTTGCCGACATAGCCCGCATCGGCACACAGATTCTGGGGTGCCTGTTCCGTGACGGGCGGGCACGGGGTCACGATGGCATCGAGCACGTCAGGCAACGACTTCACGTCGTGGCGGTTCGCCCCGCAGACGACGACAGATAACGGGACGCCACGAGCGTCGGTAAGCATATTGCGCTTGCTTCCATTTTTTTCCCCGATCCGTTGGGTTGCTCCCGACAGATTCCTGGGCCAGCGGTGCTTTGATCATCGCCCCGTCGATGCTCTGCCATGCCCAGGCGATGCCTTCCATCTCGTCATACTCGGCCAGGCCGCTTTGCCAAAGCTTGAGGAATACGCCCGCTTCTTCCCACTCCAGAAACCGTTTGTGGATGGCGCTCGAACTCCCAAACACCTCTTTGGGCAGCGCCTTCCACTGGCATCCCGTGCGCAGCACATAGACGATCCCTTCAAACACCGTGCGCGCCGCCTTCGGTTTGCGCCCGGCACCCGGCTTGCGTTGGTATTCTTTTTCCGGGTCGCGTTGCGTCACCGGGATCAGGGGCTCAACTCGGCTCCAGAATGCATCCGATACTTCCCAACTCGCCAAGCGCTTCATATCCCATGGCCTCACCTGTTCAAAACAACAGCATAAACCTTGGAATTGAATATTACAAACTATTTGCGGATAAGTCCTAACAATTAAATAAAAATACTGAACAGTATCTGGATGAAAAATAGAGAGACTGTTGTGATGCAAAAACGCATCCTGCAAACACTTCCGCTGCTCAATGAGTTACAGCGCAGAAGATTTCTTGCCATT
>BNUC01000247.1 GCA_025997075.1 Betaproteobacteria bacterium
GCTTCTAAGCTAAATTTAGCTGTTAAAGCCCTGCCGCAAGGCAGGGGATGACTGCAAAAAGCCCTCGATCATCGGGGGCTTTTTTTATGGGCAACCAACCCTCATCCGCCCCTGCGGGGCGCCCTCTCCCGCAAGCGGGCGAGGGGAATGTTGTCCCTTCTCCCCGCGCGCGGGGAGAAGGTGGCCGAAATTTCGTTAAAACTGTTTTAATACAATATGTTATTGTTATTGTGCGTTCTGCAAAATACGATCTTGCGAGTCGTTTCAATGTCGTTGCATGTAACGCAATACGACCGTACTATGTTACATGCAACATAATGGAGCATCACATGGGTACCTTACATGTTAATGAGCGAGTCCAAAAGTACCGCGCTGAGCTACGCCGGGCCGGATTGCGTCCGTTTCAAATTTGGGTGCGGGATACGCGCAGCCCTGATTTTGCAGAGGAATGCCGTCGCCAGTCCCGCATCGTGGCTCAAGCGGATAGGGACGACACGGCCATGCAGCAGTTCATGGATGAAGCCCTGGCGGACGTGGACGGCTGGACACCTTGATGCGCGGCGATTTTGTGACAATCGCCATGCAAGGGGATTTTGGCAAACCAAGACCTGCCCTGATCATTCAGGCCGACCAGTTCAGCGAGCACCCAAGCATAACCGTGCTGCCCGTAAGCAGTACGATTTTGCCTGCTCCCTTGCTTCGGGTCACGGTGCAGCCGAGTGCCGATAACGGCTTGCAGAAGCCTTCGCAGGTGATGATCGATAAAACCATGACGGTGAAACGCGACAGGCTTGGCCCGGCATTCGGACGTATCGACGGGGAAACCTTGGCGGAAGTTGATCGTTGTTTGGCCGTGGTGTTGGGTATCGCGCGTTGAATTTGTTGTTTTATTCCATTTCTGAATCATTGGTGACTGTGTCGACGCAGCCTTCGCACCATTTGTACTGTCTGCGGCTCGGGGCGTGTCTGCGTGTCAATACTCAGGCAGAAAATACTCTAATTTCCTGCTGCTGCACGTTGTTTCCGGAACGCAACCAGGACGAGCAGGACTATCGCTGTCATTATTGCCGGCCAGTTTCCCCAACGAACGAAAGGTGTTGCTCCCACATAGGCGCGCGCTTCGCCGTTGAGAGCGGCGCGCGTGAAAGGAGGGAGGCGGTTCAGAACGCGGCCGTCTACTCCGATGATCGCGGTCATGCCGGTGTTGGTGGCGCGCAGCATCATGCGGCCGGTTTCCAGTGCGCGCATGCGAGATATCTGCAAATGCTGCGCCGGGGCCAGCGAATCGCCGAACCAGGCCATGTTGGAAATGTTGAGCAGTACGGTGGCTTCCGGCAACACGCGGATGATCTCTTCGCCGAAAGCGTCTTCGTAGCAGATATTGACGGCGATTTTCTGGCCGTCGACAACGATGGGCGCTTGTGTTTTCTCTCCCGGCGTGAAGCCTGACATCGGGATATGAGCCATGCTCATGAGCCAGGCAAAGCCCGGCGGGATGAATTCGCCGAAAGGCACAAGATGTGACTTGTTATAGCGTTGTTGCCCCGAGACGCCGAGACTGACGGCGCTGTTGGCGTATTGCGACCAGTCGCCCGTGACGACGCCGAACAGCAAGTTGCCATCCTGTCGCGCGGCGAGCTGTTCCAACGCATCGAGGTAGTCTTCCGGCACATCGCTGTAGAACATCGCCATCGCGGCTTCCGGCATCACGGTCAGTTGCGCCGGGTTGTCACGCATCAGGTAGTAATAGGCGAGCAATGAATCTTCAAGTTGTTCGGGCAGCCATTTGACATCCTGGCCGATATTGCCCTGTAGCAGCGAGACACGCATCGCTTCGCCCTGAGGCGTGGTCCACTCGCGTCCGGAAAGTACAAAGCCGGCGAGGAGGATGAAGGCCAGAGCGGTCGTGATGGGCACTGTGGAGCGCGCGCTTTTCCAGAGTCCGCCGCGTAAGATTTCTGCCAGGAATACCCCTGTGAGCGCGGTGAACAGGGATACGCCGTAAACGCCGGCGATCGGGGTGAAGCCGGCCAGCGGGCTGGGGGGCGTCTGCGAGTAGCCGACGGCGAGCCAGGGGAAACCGGTGAGAAACCAGCCGCGCAGCCATTCGGTGAGTGTCCACAGCGCGGCAAAGGTGATGCCTCGCCGCCAGCCCGCCGGCGGCGCCAGACGCACGAAGAGCGCGCAAGCCAGAGCCGGATAAAGCGCCATCGCCGCGCAGAAAGACAGCGTGGCGAGCGAGGCAACCGGTGCGGGCATGCCGCCGAAAGTGGAGAGACTGACGAATATCCAGGAGACGCCAACGAGAAAAATGCCCAGTCCGAACAACCAGCCGATGAGCGCGCCTTCGCGGGCGAGATCGCGTCTGTCCGCCAGCGGGCCGAGCAAGGTATACAGGCCGCCGAGTGTCAACCAGGCGACGGGAAACCAGCCGAGCGGGGCGAAGGCGGCGACGCTGGCAGCGCCGAGCAGCAGGGCGATCAGGTAGCGTCGTGGAGCGGGTTCAGTCAAGCGCATTGCCCTGCGGTAAACGGGTGACGAGCAGGGTATACAGGCGTCGCTGGTCGGCGCGCAAGACGACGAAATGCAGACCGTCGATGTCGATTTCCTCCTTGCGCAACGGCACCCGGCCGAGGCGGTTGAGGATGAGGCCGCCGACGGTGTCGTAATCTTCGTCGGAAAAGTTTGTGCCGAACTCCGCGTTGAAATCCTCGATCGTCGTCTGAGCCTTGACGCGAGAGTGGCCAAACTGGTCTTTGCGGATGTTGTCTTCCGTCTCGTCGAAATCGTATTCGTCCTCGATATCGCCGACGATCTGTTCCAGCACGTCCTCGATGGTTATCAGGCCGCTTACGCCGGCGTACTCGTCGACGACGATGGCCATGTGATTGTGCGAGACGCGGAACTCACGCAGCAACACGTTCAACCGTTTCGATTCCGGGATGAAAACCACTGGATGCAGCCAGTTGCGCAGTCTGAGCGGCTGGTTCCTGCGGATGCGCAGCAGGTCTTTAGCCAGCAGGATGCCGATCACGTTGTCACGATTGTCCTCGATGACCGGGAAGCGCGAGTGGGCGGTACGGTTGATCTGTTCGACGATCTTGTCCAGCGAATCCTCGATGTCGACGACTTCCATTTTCGCCCGCGGCACCATGATGTCGCGCACGACGATTTCCGAGGCGGCCAGCGCGCCTTCCGTGATCGACAGGGCATCGGCGTCGAGCAGATTGCGTTCGTGGGCGGAGTGCAACAGTTGAATCAGTTGCTCGCGGTCTTCCGGTTCGCGCAGCAGCAGCGAGGAGAGGCGTTCGAAGAATGTCGGGTGGTCAGGTTCCATTTTTTGCGGGCAGGGTCGCGTAAAGCCATTCCGCCATAAATTGATCCCCGTCATTCCCGCGAAGGCGGGAATCCAGAGATTTGATGAACGAACCTGGATTCCCGCCTTCGCGGGAATGACGGAGTGATGAGTAAGGCGCGA
>BNUC01000248.1 GCA_025997075.1 Betaproteobacteria bacterium
CGTAGCGGCTTTCTGGAGAGAAAATCAACAATCCATGTATCTAGGCTTTCGGCGCTTTGATGCCAGGAAACCCGCACCGTTTCTAGGGGTCACTCAAAATTGTGCATCGAAAGTGTCAAAGTCGGGTGACACACTGTTTCGCATGAGTTTCGACGGCGCCGGTGAGCCAGGATTGGGGACTGGATGGCAAGCCAATGGGTCTGAATTGGACGCCGGATGCCGTCACCGATCTGCAGGAAAGCGAATCGCCTACAACGTGAGCCAGCTAGGGATTGGAGCCGGAATACCTGGCAGCCACGGTTCTGTGATGAACCCCTTGGACGCGTTGTGGCACCAACGTTCTTCTGAGGCGGTCTGGTCGCCAGGGCGAGAGACGGAGACCTTGTCGTTCGCTTGATCCTGATGAGTGTCTGGCGCGATTCGTCGCAGCCACGATTTGAAGAAACGGGCGTGATCGGCTCTTGCGAAACGGAAAAGATTAGTAGAATCGACGGCTAACGCCGCCGAGAGGAAGATTTACTCACTTGACACACGCAGGCTAATAGGTGTCCCTATTTTGCCCCTCAATAAAAGATCCCAAGAAATTCCTTTATTTGCAAATCTGTTGTAGCCAGTTAACAGAATCGGTTTTTACATTTTCAGCGCAAAGCCTTCCACTGTCAGTCAGCCCATGTATCAGCGCGTTTTGTTCGGGTACCGGCAAATAATCCAGCAAGGCTAAATAACCATATAAAACGTAACGAAACTCTGTGTCGGTTTGTTGCCTTAACCACTCAAAGTCAGGGGTAGCGCATTTAGGTATATACTTATTGGATCGGCGCATTTGCCAGAGCACATATTCTGTTCGCAAGGATTCCTCGCCATGTTCGAACCACTTTTCGAAAACCTCGCATGCTGGGTTTTTCTCCTCGGAAAGACTGTCTAATTCAGCTAGAACAGCCGTTTTCAACTCCCCTGTTATTTTCGACTTTGACTTTATCACCTTTACTGTACCTTCCGGCTTTGGAGCGAGAACACGCCAAGGATTAACATGTTCATTTCTATAATCTAACTCGTAAAACCTCTCCCAACGTTTAACAAAAGGAACAGAGAAGGCTTGTTGCAGATCTGATAATTGACGAAGCGCGCTTGCGAGCGCGTCGGCCGACCAGGCTTGTGGAGCGTTGAGTATCGATTGGAGTTTTGCTCGCAAAAAAGCAGCGCGACGCAACCCGGTATTAAACCGATCCTGCCCGTCTTCCCGATTTGAATACCATCCAGCCTTGGGATTTAGCAATTCCGGCAAAGGACTGTCGGGCGCAACATCGGTCTCCAGACTTTGAATCATCTCGGCCAAACCGGTATCGGAGGGCATCATGCTGGCCCATAGGCGCAAAATCAGCACGCAATCATCCGGGCCTGTCCCACGGCAGCGATAATTACCCAGAAAAGAAGCGAATTTGTCACGCAGCAAGGGAACGACGGATTCTCCCATTCGCTGCAATCGCTCCCGGAAGGAAGCGTATGCAACTGACTCTCCTATTTTCCGCATTTGCTTTTGGCTCGGATAATTTGAAGTATGGCCGTTACTTTTGTGAAGACAGAAGTTAAAATCAATGTCGCCGGAACCCGGATCTTGAGAGGCGACCGGGAATATAACAAAGTCATCGTTCTGGAAACGAAGGAAAGGATTCTGATCGGGCCATAGCCAGGCGTTCTGCGGCATGCAATTCCACAGTGATAGAAAGGCTTTGGGCTCGCTCTCCCAGTTTTCATAGGGGCCGAACAGGTAAAACCCACCCATATTAGAACCCATACCCAGGTTAAATCTCTTCTGAAAACCGGGTGGTGTATATCCTTGACGCGTTTTGTCAAGCTCTTTTGGAAACCATGCCGACACCTTGGCAATGATATCGGAAGGCTTTTCGAAGGTAAGAAGCGACGAACCAAAACCAGCGAATATCAGACCGTTCGCGCGCATGTTCATTGGTAGCTGAATGACTTCTGACATTTGAAACAGTTTTTCTATGCGGTCAGGAGTTGCTTCATGTACAACAAAGTCTGGTACCTCGCCTGTATCGGTTCTCCTCATGGCATCAATTTCCAGGAGGAGCGGATCAAATTCTTTATCAAGCGAGGACTGCGGGACAGGCTCGGCATAGGCCAGTGCGGAAAAAACACTGGCAATTATTAGAAAAGAAAGATTTTTCATGGTTATGCTGGAAATTAGAGGTTAGGAAAACGTCGGTGCGAACTGCGTCTCACCGAACAGTGAGGGCGCTTCGTTGCCGTCACGTCGCCGTGTGTAATTTTTGACCGCGCCTAGCTTAACGCGAATTATCGATGTCATCCACGGTTTTTCGATGACATCTTTTTGCATCGCGCCATTCAGTTCTGTTGTATCCACGCAGTCCCCTTCACACAACCTTGTCCAGTTCTACCAAGCCGCGACTGGCCGTGCGCGTGTGGAAAATGAGGGCAGACCACGTTTTCCATGCGACACGGGAGACAGTGCCTATTACAACCGCGTCTATCCATCACGCTTTCCACGGATTGATGACGGTGAGGGCGGCCGCCTGAAACGGCGCGAGGTCGCGCATTGCGACCGTCAAGCCGTGGGCCGAGGCCGTGCCTGCGATGTAGCCGTCCGCCCTGCTGATCGCCTTGCCTTCGGCCTTTGCGCGCGCCATCAGTACCGCGTAGGCTTGCGAGGCGTTAAGATCGAAAGGCAGCACCCGACCCGTGAAGGCGGGCAAGACCTCCTGCTCCAAACGATCTTGATAGATCGAACGCCGCTTGCCTTCTGGCATGGTCGCCAGACCGAAACGTAGCTCGGCCACGGTGATCGACGACAGGTAGAGGGTTTCGACCGTCTGCGCATCGACCCAGGCCAACACACTGGGGTCAGGCTTGACCTTCCACAGCTCGGAAATCACGTTGGTGTCAATGAGGATCATTCAAACCTCATCGGCTCGGCCGGGATCTTGTTGCGGAGCTGGTTGAACTGCCCGGCTTCGGTGTCAGTCAGTCCGCCGGCTTCACGGGCGATGGAGACCAGTAATGAACCAAGTTTCAAGCGACCTTCTGGCTGCGCTGCCTTCTTCAAGATGTCGCGAACCTCGGCCTCGGTGCTGCAACCATGTTGAGCAGCGCGCACCTTCAAGGCACGATGCACATCGTCGGGCAAATTACGTACGGTTATCATTACCATGACATCACCTCATTAAAATGAATCATACGCATTCACTTTAAGTGTTATGAACGCATTTCAGCAAGGCGCGCATTGTTCCAAGCTTATTTATCCCGACTTACGTTGGGGGAGTTTCATGCCCAAAGATGAAAACAGGGGACGAACCCAATGCTGTTCACTTAGTGAAATAAAGTAAAATAAAGAGTAATCTTTCGCCTATCCCAATACACAGAGGTAGGCGATGGCAGGTAAAGCCCAAGAGTTGGGAGGTCAGATTCGAGTGGCGGATTACCTGAGCCTTGGTTTGC
>BNUC01000249.1 GCA_025997075.1 Betaproteobacteria bacterium
ATCCAATCTAATCATAGCAAGTATGAGCTAATTATCCTTGCGGCGCAATTGGTAATGTGTTTTCCTTATATTGAGACTCAGCTTAAATAACATGGCTAAATGATTCGAGTCGAAACTGTAACTACTCATATCAAGGAAAATCGATGCACGTCCACAACCCACGCACAATGTTTGAAAAAATCTGGTCGCGGCACCGGATCATGGAACGGGACGACGGGAAGGTCCTGTTGTACGTCGACCGGCATATGATCCATGACATAACGGCGCCGGCCTTCGCCTTGTTGCGACAGCGAGGTATCGCCGTGCATGCGCCCGACCGGACTTTCGGCTCGCCGGATCACTACATTCCGACCCATAGCCGGGATGTGGCGGCCATCACCAATCCGGAAAAGCGCGATATGTTCAACGCGCTAAAGAGCGATACCGCAAGCACGGGGATCACCCTTTTCGGAATCGACGATCCCCGCCAGGGCATCATGCACGTGATGGGGCCGGAGCAAGGTTTGAGTCTGCCTGGAATGAACATTGTCTGCGGTGACAGCCATACCTCGACCCACGGCGCGTTTGGCGCGTTGGCATTTGGCATTGGCGTGACCGAAGTGGCGCATGTGCTGGCTACCCAGTCGATCTGGCAGCTCAAGCCCAAAACGATGCGAATATCCGTCAACGGCGCGCTCGGCAAGGGCGTGACGGCCAAGGATGTGATTCTGGCGATCATTGCCAGGATCGGCGCGGCGGGTGCCATCGGACATGTCATCGAATACACCGGGCCGGCGATTAAAAGTCTCACGATGGAAGGCCGGATGACCGTCTGCAATATGTCCATCGAGGCGGGCGCGCGCGCGGGAATGATCGCCCCCGACGAGACCACATTTGCCTATCTCAAGGGACGCCCTTATTCCCCCGTTGGGGAGGAATGGGAAAACGCGCTGCGCGAGTGGCGGGGACTGGCGTCCGAGCCGGGCGCGAGTTTCGACCAGGAAATTACGCTGAATGCGGAGGAAATACTCCCAATGGTGACCTGGGGAACCAGCCCCGAGGAGGCATCCCCGATCACGGGCAAGGTGCCGAATCCCGCCGCGATAGAGGACGTGGAACGACGCGCCGCGCTTGCCCGGACGCTTGATTACATGGGTTTACAACCGGGAACCCTGTTCTCGGACATCCCCATCGACCGGGTCTTCATCGGTTCGTGCACCAACGGCCGGATCGAAGATCTGCGAAGCGCCGCCGCCATCGTCCAGGGCAAAAAAATTGCCGGAAAAGTCGAAGCCTGGGTGGTTCCGGGTTCCGGCTTGGTCAAGGCGCAGGCCGAAGCCGAGGGGCTCGACCGGATTTTCACGGCGGCGGGCTTCCAGTGGCGTCACGCGGGTTGCTCGATGTGCCTCACCACCAACGGCGACATGGCTTCCCCCGGACAGCGTTGCGCGTCGACAACCAACCGTAACTTTGCCGGACGCCAGGGCCCCGGCGTGCGTACCCACTTGCTCAGCCCAGGCATGGCCGCCGCGGCGGCCCTGACGGGACGGCTGACCGATGTCAGAACACTGATCTGAAAGGCACAGCGAGTATGAAACCCTTCCAAGCTATCGACGCGGCGGCGGTGCCGATCGCGCAACCGAACTTCGACACGGACCAGATCATTCCTTCCCGTTATCTGCAAAAACTGCGGGACAACGATTTCGGCGATTTTCTGTTCCGCGATCTGCGGTTTCACCGGGACGGTTCGGAAAATCCGGACTTTGTGCTTAACAAGCCGGCCTACCGGCAAAGCACGGTGCTGGTCGCCGAGCGGAATTTCGCTTGCGGTTCGTCGCGCGAACATGCCGTATGGGCGCTCTACGACTACGGTTTCCGGACGGTGATCGCGCCGAGTTTCGGTGACATTTTCTTTTCCAACGCACTGAAAAACGGGCTTCTCCCGATCGTCCTCCCGCCCCCGGTGGTGGCCGGTCTGCTCACGGCCCTCCAAACGCTTCCGGGCAGCCAAATCCGCGTCGATCTCGACGCGCAAACGGTTACGGCGCCGGACGGGACGACACATGAATTTTCCATCGATCCTTTCTCGAAACACTGCCTGCTCAACGGAATCGATGAACTCGATTACACCCTGAGCCATCTTGATCGCATCGTGGAGTTTGAGAAACTTCGTGAGAAACATCAAATCGCGCCAGTCAATGCGCACTGCCATTGCAATTGCCAGTAACAACTTTCAACAACCCATTACATGGAGAATCGACAATGAAGATTTTGGTTTTGCCCGGCGACGGAATCGGCAAGGAAGTGACCGCGCAATCGGTAAAAGTGCTGAACACGATCGGCAAGCATCTGGCCGTGGAACTAACCGAAGCGCCGATCGGAGGCGCCGGCGTCGAAGCGGCCGGTGATCCGCTGCCCACGGCTACGCTGGAACTCGCGCGCAAGGCGGACGCGATTCTCTTTGGCGCGGCAGGCGTTCCGGGCGACGAAAATCTGCCCTATGACCAGCGGCCCGGAGCGAGCCTGCTGCGGCTGCGCAAGGATCTCGGGCTGTTCGCCAATTTCCGGCCGGTTTTCCTGTTCCCGGAACTTATCGGAGCTTCCACGCTCAAGCCGGAAGTCATCGAAGGGCTTGATCTCATCATCCTGAGAGAACTGACCGGAGACCTGTATTTCGGCGAGCCGCGTGGTTTCCGCACCCTGCCGGGAGGGGAGCAGCAAGGCTTCAACACTATGGTCTATTCCGAGTCCGAAGTTGAGCGCATCGCCCACGTCGCCTTCCGCGCGGCGCGCGAGCGGCGGAAAAAAGTCTGCTCCGTGGATAAAGCGAACGTGCTGGAAGTCATGCAGTTATGGCGCAAGGTGATGACCCACGTGGGCGCCGAGTATCCGGATGTCGAGCTGACGCACATGTTCGTCGATGCGGCGGGCATGATGCTCATGCGCGCGCCCAGGCAATTCGATGTCATGGTCACCGGCAATGTTTTCGGCGACATTCTGTCCGACTGCGCCGCCATGCTGACTGGCTCGATCGGCATGTTGCCGTCGGCGTCCCTGGCGGGCGACCGCAAGGGCCTTTACGAACCCGTTCATGGCAGCGCTCCCGACATCGCCGGTAAAAATATCGCCAACCCGCTCGCTTCCATCCTGTCGCTGGCGATGATGCTGCGCTATTCATTCAATCGTGCCGATCTTGCTGATAAAATTCACCGCGCGGTCAGCACGGTCATGTCGGAAGGCTACCGGACTCCCGACATCTTCCAGCCGGGAATGAAGAAGATCGGTACGGCAGAAATGGGAGATGCCGTCGTCGAGGCATTAAATCGCCTGCCAAGCTAATTTGGGTTTGGGTTTTCGGTTATTTCAACCCGAAACCCATATCCTGGAGTATCTGCTTCAGCCGGTCACGTCCATACAGTTGGTCAATGTCCCGCAAACGATTGAGAACGTTGACGA
>BNUC01000250.1 GCA_025997075.1 Betaproteobacteria bacterium
CCCAACGTCTATGAATCACTTTCGGCAGGAAAACAACCTATCCATCTGTCCGATATTTCTTGACCACTACATTGCTTTCCCTCTCCCCTTGTGGGAGAGGGTGCCCCGGCAGGGGCAGGTGAGGGGGAGGCAGAGGGCAGAGGACAGAGGACTGATGACAGAGGACGGTAATGCTTGCGGCGGCGTAGCCGCCGGTAACTGACTGTCCTCTGTCTTCGACACTGATACCTGATCTCTGGTTTAGCAACAGGGCAATTGCATGACACTTCCCGCAGAGTATGGCGATCCATCTTCCTCCCCCCTCGTGGGGGAGGATGCCCCGAATTTTGGTAAAAGCGCAGGAGAGGGGGCGGCGGTTCAGCGCGAAACAGGGCTGGAATACGCCCAATCCTCCCCCTCACCTGCCCCTGCCGGGGCACCCTCTCCCACAGGGGGAGAGGGAAAGCAAACGCTTGTTCATGCTCACGCCGTGTTTCTTCGGAACGATTTTCGGCTCCGGCCCGATTACTTCGCTGGCATCTGATTCCTGAACCCCGACTGTCGTTTTTTCTCACTGTCTGCCACATTTGTCACGGGTCTTGCGCATTTTTTGTTGCATTTGTCGCTAAAATAGTTCGATACTTTAGACTCTGGATGAATTATTTGCGCAATGTTATTGAAATAAAAGGGATTTCGGGGGTTCAGGGATCAGAGGACAGGGATCAGGGATCAACCCCTCGGCCCGCCCGGTTTGGGTTCCTGTTTTCTGATACCTGTCAATGTAAAAGGGGAGAGACATGCTAAACTGTTCTGAGCCACGCACACCGCACACCGCACACCGCAATTATTGAGCCATTAAGTCCATTCGCGGTCTTTTCGCATTTTCCATCTTCGGCGGTTTCGCGTTTTCCTCTTTCTTCGGCTCATTCCCTGCGCTTTTCTGTTCGTCCGCTCGCGGTTTTGTTCTTTCTCGCGTTTTCCGTTTCGTTTGTCCCGTCCGCCACCGCCCAAAACAAACTCGTCAATGCTGGCAATACTCCTGTCAGCGAAATGGACGATACCCTCAAAAGCTATCAGAACAACGGCACCGCGAATGCCGCGTTACAGGTTACCGGCAATGGCACCGCCGGTGCAGTCGCCTACGAAGGAAATAACCTTAACTTAACGTCCGATGCAAGTACCGGTAACGGACGGTTCGCCATGTTTGTCAGCAATGGCGGTAAAGCCACTTTGACAAACAGTACCCTAACCACTTCGGGAAGCTATACATCTGCCGCCCCCAGATCCGGATTACGCCTTATGACGGGAAGCGCCCATCTCGAAAATACGAGTATTACTACCGCAGGTGATTGGAGTTACGGCGTGTTTGCAACTAACACCATAACCCTAACCGGTAGCAACGTGACGATCAATGTGTCCGGCTTGCAAACTGCCGGGCTCTATGCCACCGCAGGATCAAGCCTCAACATTGACGGTCTTGATATCACCGCGAGTGGTGCTGGGTCGCGCAGCTTGTTCCTCGACGGTAACGGCTCAGAGGCAACATTGAATAACGTTCGAGTAATTCTTGATTCCGCGAGAGATCCTTCCTTCACTGACACCCAGAGTGCCTTGTTAGTAGCTGGCGGAGCCAAGTTAACAGCGAGCAACCTGTATGTCAGAACAAGCGGCGATCTCATTCATGGCCTGGCTGTGTCAGGCGGAGCTGGCTCTGCCGCTTATCTTACCAATGTCGATGTTGAAACTGCTGGTCTGAAGGCTGACGGGATTTACATGTCATCCAATGGTGGTAACGCGCAGACGCTGGTCGTCAATGGCGGAACGATTGTTTCTCAGCAAAGCGCCGCCTTGTCGGTCAATCGGCAGCAACTGGCTGACTATAATCTTGATGGTCTCGCCGCTACTACTAGCGGAAGCTACGACGTCACCCTGAACGACGTGAATCTGATCGGCCCCACGGCCATCGAGATCATCTCCCAAAGAACCGGCACGGCTACCGTCCTCCATCCGGAGGGTTATGTCGATATCCCCACCGACGTCAAACTGACCTTGAATAATTCTTCCATGACCGGGGATTCCACGATTGACCATTCTGCGTCCGCCACGATCAATCTTGAAAATGGTTCTTCGCTCACTGGCGATATCACCAATAGCAGCGTCAACAACATCAATATCAGCCTCGACAATTCCACCCTGACCGGCTCCATCAACAACACTGACGCGGGCGACACCCATCTCAGCCTCGACAACAACGCCACCTGGAACGTCACGGACGATAGCCAGGTCAATACGGTCAGTTTCAACGAAAGCACGCTCAATATCGCCGCCGACAAAACGATCCGCGCGGAGAGTTTTGACATCGGCTCGGACACCACGCTGAACATTACCGGCTACGACTACGACAGTTACAGTTCCGGCGCTTCACTGATGACGGTCATCAACGCCAACACCCTCACCGGCAATCCCGGCGACATGAGCATCGCCCTCGACGGAAACCTCCTCGTCAGCAGCGGAAGCATCCTGGATCCGGAAAACTATCTCGATCTCTCCGCCCAACAAAACGGCAACAACCTGATCCTCAACAGCACACTCGCCTGGAACCGGCCGAATGACGCGCACGGCACTTTTAACCTGCTCACCGCGGGTGACAGCTTCACCGTCGACGCGGTTCTCGCGGACAATACTACAGCCAGCCCCTATCCCGCCTACAACTGGGACGGCAAAAGCCTCACCAAAACCGGCGCGGGAACCCTGACTCTTTCCGGCGCGAACACCTACACCGGCATGACCGAAGTGCGGGAGGGGGCGCTGGTCATTGGTGCGAGTGGCTCAATCACTTCCACTCTGCTGACGCTCCACAACGACACGCGCTTCCGGGTTAACAGCGGCGGCGGCGTCCCCACCCTGACCCAACTGGATGTGCATGGCATCGCCACCTACGATGGCGACCTCAACGCGAACGGCGGCGCGCTGAATTTTTACCTGCCGCAAACCGTCGCCAATAACAACACCCTGCTGACCGTCACGGGGAACGCGAACATTACCGGCAGCCCGGTCAATCTCTACCTCGACGGCGGAAACGACCTGAGCGCCCTCAACGAGACGGAAAGCATCAAGCTCCTCCACGCAGGCGGCACATTGACTGCCAACCCCGGCAGCTATTCTGACCTTACCTTGAAGTCGGGCGTGTCCTTGATCGACACCTCCCGCGTTTTCAGCATTGCCGCGACCAGCCAGGACCTGACCGCCACGCTGAAATCGACCTATGTTCTGCCGCCCCCACCGCCACCACTTCCCGACCGCGCCACGCCCACCGACCTCACCTGGACCGGCGCGACCAATCGCAGTTGGGACATCCTGACTTCAGACAACTGGACCGCGGAACCCCAATTCATCAACGGCGACACAGTCACCTTCACCG
>BNUC01000251.1 GCA_025997075.1 Betaproteobacteria bacterium
CTCCGGCAGCATGACCCGTTCATACACCGGCGGCAGCGGCGGAACATCGCAGACGCTTTATGCCGCCGGCTTCGACGCCCGCTGGGAGCCGTCGATCTTTGGCGGTCTCACCGACGCGGCTGACGCGGCCTCCGCTGACGCGGCGGCGGCGCAAGCCCGACTGGAGTCGACGCGCGCTTCGCTGGCCGCCGAAGTCGCGCTTGAATACGTGAGCTTGCGCCTCAGCCAGCAGCGTCTGGCGATTGTCCGCGCCAACGTGGAGAGTCAGGCCGAGACGCTGCAAATCAGCGAATGGCGCGAGATGGCCGGTCTGGTGACCCGCCTCGATGTCGAGCAGGCGCGCGCCAGCCTCGAACAGAGCCGCGCATCGCTTCCCGGTCTGGAACAGACCCGCGCCGAGGCCGAGCACCGCTTGTCCATTCTCACCGGACAAGCTCCCGGCAGTCTGCGCGAAGCCTTGCGGGAAGTTAAACCGCTGCCGGCAGCGCCGGACGAAATCGCCGTTGGCATTCCAGCCGACACGCTACGTCAGCGTCCGGACGTGCGCGCCGCCGAGCTGGCGTTGCGCGCCGAAATCGCCCGCAGCGCGCAAAGCGAGTCCGAGCGCTACCCCAGCCTGTCGCTCGGCGGCTCGCTTGACTGGAAGGCGCTCAGTTTGTCCGCGCTGACCGGGGGAAGCAGCCTCGCGCGCTCGCTGGCAGCCAGTTTGACTGCGCCCCTGTTCGATGCCGGACGCATCGAAAGCCGGATCGCCATGCAGGCCGCCGCGCAAGATCAGGCCTTCGTCGCCTGGGAAGCAAGCCTGCTCACCGCGCTGGAAGACGTGGAAAACGCGATGTCCGCCTACGCCAACGGACGCGAGCGCGTCGACACCCGGCGTCGGGCAGCGACCGCCGCCGCCAGCGCCGCCGGACTTGCGCGTGCGCAATACCAGGCGGGCCTCGTCGATTTTCAGCGCGTGCTGGAAACCGAACGCGCGCGGCTCACCGCGCAGGAGGGACTCGCCAGCGCCGAAGCCGACGTGCTGACCGCCGTCATCAGGCTGTACAAAGCCTTGGGCGGCGGCTGGGATAACACAGAAAACACCGACACCGAAAACACCGCATCGATGGAGCTTCCCCGATCATGACTGCCAATGAACAACACAAAGGCGACACCCCCCCGGACTTTCTCAAGCCGGGCGCTTCCACCCGCTTTTTCACTCCGGCCCGGGGTTTGCTGATCCTGGCGTTCGCCGGTCTCTGCGCCTTCCTCCTGTTCCTGTTTTTCGACAGCGATGGCAAGGCGGGCGGGCAGTACCTCACCGAAAACGCGGTCACCGGCCCTCTCGTGGTCAGCATTTCGGCGAGCGGCGCTTTGCAGCCGACGCGCTCGGTCGATGTCGGTAGCGAACTTTCCGGCACGCTGGAAGCGGTGCTGGCCGAAGAGAACGACCACGTAAAGAAAAACCAGGTGATCGCCCGCCTCGACACCTCCAAGCTGCGCGACGCCGTAGCCAAGTCGAAAGCCGCGCTGACCTCCGCCAAAGCCCAGGTGGCGCAGAACGAAGCCACGCTCGCCGAGGCGCGCGCCAATCTGGAACGCCTGCGCCATGTCGCCGAACTCTCCGGCGGCAAAGTGCCGTCGAAGAGCGAACTGGAAACCGGGGAAGCCGCTTATCAGCGCGCCCGCGCCAATCTCGACAGCGCCCGCGCCACGGTTTCGCAGGCCGAGGCCACGCTGCAAACCGACGAAACCAATATCGAGAAAGCGGTCATCCGCTCGCCGATCGACGGCGTTGTGCTCTCGCGCAAAGTCGAACCCGGCCAGACGGTGGCCGCGCAGATGACCACGCCGGTGCTGTTCACGATTGCCGAAGACCTGACCCAGATGGAGCTCCAGGTCAAGGTCGACGAAGCCGATGTCAGTTCGGTGAAACTCGGCCAACCCGCCAGTTTCACCGTCTCGGCCTGGACGGGGCGCGATTTCCCGGCGACGATCCGGCGCGTCGGCCTGGGCTCGACGATCACCGACAACGTCGTCACCTACAAAACCGTGCTTTCAGTAAGCAACGACGATCTGGCGCTACGCCCCGGCATGACCGCCACGGCGCGCATCGTCACCGCCCAGCGCGAAAACGCGCTGCTCGCGCCGAATGCCGCCCTGCGTTTCTCGCCGCCCGCCGCGCCGTCGGCCAAGCCTTCGGGCAGCGTCCTCTCGCGCATCCTTCCCGGCCCGCGCGCCCGCAGGCCGCAACAGGTCAAGACCACACCGACGCCGGGCGCGGCCAGACAGCTCTGGGTGCTGAGCGACGGCCAGCCCCTTGCCGTCAGCGTTCAAACCGGAGTTTCCAACGGCCGCCAGACCGAGATTATCAGCGGCGACCTGAAGCCCGGCATGGCCGTCATCGTCGACTATCAGGAAAAAGCCAAGTGAGCCAGGGCGATCGCATAAATATGTTTGTCATGGAGAAGCATGATCGGCGCTTGCTTTCCTTCTCCCCCTGTGAGAGAGGACAATTGCTCCCCTCCCCCCTCGTGGGGGAGGGGTTGGGGAGAGGGGGAGGATTGGGCATGTTCCAGCCTTTTTTCATGCTGAACCGCCGCCCCCTCTCCTGTCCTTCGGACATCCTCCCCCACGAGGGGGGAGGAAGAAAATCAACCGCCGTGCGTTACGAGAAGCGTCGTCCATGATTTCAATGATATTCATGCAATTGCCCTGTCATATAAGCCAAATGAGGCCCCTGTGAGTGCGCCCGCGTTGATTTCCTTCTCCGCCATCACCAAGACCTACGGACAGGGCGTCGCGGCTTTCCAGGCCTTGAAAGGCGTCGACCTCGCCATCCCGTCCGGCCAGTTCGTGGCGATCATGGGGCCCAGCGGTTCCGGCAAATCGACGGCGCTCAACATCCTAGGCTGCCTCGACGGGCCGACGGGCGGCGCGTACCGCTTTCGGGATATTGCCGTCGAAACGCTCTCGCGCAACCAGCGCGCCCTGCTGCGCCGGCATTACCTAGGATTCGTTTTCCAGGGCTTCAACCTGCTCTCGCGCACCTCGGCGCAGGAAAACGTCGAACTGCCGCTGCTTTATCGCGGCACCGAAGCGTCCCGGCGGCACGCCGCGGCGCGCGAGGCATTACGGCAGGTCGGGCTGGACGGCTGGGAACACCACACGCCCGCCGAACTCTCCGGCGGCCAGCAGCAGCGCGTCGCCATCGCCCGCGCCATCGTCACCCGCCCGCTGGTGCTCCTCGCCGACGAACCCACCGGCAACCTCGACAGCCTATCCGCGCAATAGGCGTTTCCTGCGGCGCGGTGAAGACTGATTGATCATTTCTTCGATCTCCGGAGTCATCACCTCAACCGGCATGTGATTCCACATCGTTTGCAGTGCATCGCCGG
>BNUC01000252.1 GCA_025997075.1 Betaproteobacteria bacterium
TTAATCTCATCCGCAACGCAATCTTGCGTTTCTCTCTTTGCTCAGCAACGCTGAGACTCCGGGCGTCTTCTCTTTTCATGACAACATTATAACATATATGCCCTATATATTTGCCGGGTTAATATCACCCGTTCTACGTCGCCCGAATGGAGCATTACATCCGGTTTTGGGAAAGCGGCGGAGGCGGCGAAGAGAGCGTGAGCGAGTACTGGAAAAAGTCGATGGAAGCCTTGATGAAGCAACTTCCCAACTCCTTCGGTGATGATTACGCCGAAGGCGACAAGCTCTGGGGAGCCGCGCCCCGCGCGCCGAACGGGTTGGAGATCGGTTCCAGACAATACGACCGGAACCTGAGTTGGGGCCTGAGCAGCCAGCTTGCCATGCCCGCCAGTCTCACGGAAAACAGCCCCGCCGCGCTCTACGGCCAGAACCAGACCCTGCCCGGTACGTCGTGAAACTTCTCCAGGGCGCAATACCGCTATGGCCTTCCATAGCCCTATACCCTGGGTATAGTTGAACACACAGCCTTCCCGGAAATGTAAAACCCGGCATGACATGGCTACACATGGCTACGCATTATTGGCTGATACCAACTTGCTTTCAATAATATAAATATGGAGATATCTCCATGCTTTATCTTTAGATTCAGGTGGGTAGCCTCTATATCATCGAACGCAAATTGGTATGACAGCCTTGCGCTCTATCCCGATGCTGGCGACTCGTCCATCCTTGTATTTCAAAATTACCGCAAAAAATAGCCCAAGACGATCAAGCGGTAATGGCCGCCAACACCAGATGTCCCACTGGTTCAACAGCGGGCTTCACCTTGATTTCGATGTCGTAGCCGAGACGATTCAGGCAATCCATCAGCTTGCGCTCAGAGATGTTCGAGAAATCGCCACGCATCATGTCGGAGATTTTCGGTTGCGTGATGCCCATCCGCTTCGCAGCGTCCGCTTGCGTCAGACCGAGGCGGCGCATGGCCTTCCTGATCTCGATCACCAGTCCCGATTTGATCTTGAGCTTTTCCGCATCAGGCAACCCCAGATCGGCGAACACGTTGGCCGACCCCTCCCAGCACTCAACGCCATCAATGATGTGTTTTTTCATCGCGTAACTCCTTCGCCCATGTCGCGGCCTTCTTGAGTCGGTCGCGGATGATGTCCATGTCTTCTTTGGGGGTTTCGATGCCGCGCTTGCTCTTTTTCTGAAAACAATGCAGCACGAATACCGCCTCCTCGAATCTCACGGTGTAGACCGCGCGGTACGTACCGCCTGCGTCATTCTCGACGACCTCAAGCACTCCCGCCCCATCAAAGCCCTTGAGCACCTTCGCGGCATCGTGTCTGTCACCTGCTTGCGCCTGCGACAATGCGTGACCGAACAGACGCCGCACATCACGAGGCAGTTCCATGAGGTCTTTGTAGCTGCTGGCAATCCATTTGAGCGGTTTTTCATCCACGATCGAATTATACATGAAAAAGGATAATTTTCAACTTCCCGTCGTGCCATTTTCCAAGGCACAAGACCTCCATAGCCTTCCATAGCCCTATACCCTGGGTATAGTTGAACACGAAGCCTTCCCGAACGGTAAAAGCCCGTCGTGGACTCGCGCAAGGATTTAACCCGGACGTTCAAACATCCAGACTACCCTGGGCAAACTATAGCGCCTACACCGTGGTATAGCAGTACCTTCGCTGTGATTGGAAAGTATAACGAACTGTCTTCTCATACCGCCGCCATGCAGGTTTCCGACAGTAAAGACGGCGTGCGCTTCAACGAATTACGCGATTGCGTACTCGCCTGGTCAAAACATCTCCGGCCCGCGCACGGGCAAGCGGGCTTCACCGCGGTGATGCAGGTCGGAGGAGAAATTGGTAACGCGCTTTTTGTCTATCCGACGATGCAGCGTTATCTCGGACTGGATGTGCATGAGCCGGTTTCATACCAACTTGCTTTCAATAATATAAATATGGAGATATCTCCATGCTTTATCTTTAGATTCAGGTGGGTAGCCTCTATATCATCGAACGCAAATTGGTATCATTCACTGGGTTGGCAAAAGGCGTATTCAATCGCATCAAATGTATCAACTGGTTGACCGTTCTGGGCGATGCCATTCTGGAGGAATTAGGCGGCCTGCTTGTCGTGCGTAACGCGCTGGAACCCAAGTGCACGCTTTATCCGTATCCGGGCGGCGTGCTGATTCAAGCCGGAGAATGGCCGTGCCTGTGCGATGTCGAGCAAGAACCCGTCCTCATTCCCGAGGCATACCGCAAAGTCGCGTCCCTCACCCGGCGGGTTAGATTTACGGGATACAGGAGTACGTTATTCCGTGTTGCCAAGCCCTTGGTGGGTAAAGAAGAAACGGAAAAATGGGTCAGCCGGTTTGATTGATGTTACCGAAAGAATTCATTCGGCAGATTGACCGGCTCGGCGTAATTACATCGCCTCGCGGTCGCGTGGCCGGTCTCATCGCTCTCGGCGTGTTTTGGTCGTCCAGATATGAAAAGACCGGCACAAGCCGGTCTTTTCACCCTAACAGCCAGCGAACCGAATCGCTGCGTACAGGGCGTAGTCGTGCGGCGATTCTGCCTTGTCTGACGCGGGTAAGTCAATGGTCGGGACGTTGCAAAGTTCCAACAAACCCCGCTAAGTACAAACCACAATCCCGGCACGGGGGGAATAAACTAAAAGTACGCCGTCTTACTCCAACGCCATCAAGTTTTCCGGTAGATTGTCGTTATCTTGACTGATGGACAGGTCGGGCGGCGCATCCGGCAGGAAGTCCTGCCGTCGCAGTTTGTCCCACTTGAGGTAAAGAATCATGAAACTACGTACTGCGCTTGTTTCCGGCCTGCTGTTCCTGGGTGCGATGTATGCGCCGCTGGCGGCGGCGCAACAGCAATGGTCGAAGACCGTCGCCGCGCCGAATGTTTACACAGACAACACAGAGAATTCCAGCTATTTCTCACAAGGTGGATTGTTGCCATCGGCTGTCATCGTCAACCCCGGCGTGTCATGGAATGTCGGTTCGTACACCAACGGTTGGGTGACTCAAACTGTTTTTCTGTGCTACAAGCCACCTGTCGGCGCGGAGGCTTGCTCCGACATCAGCAACGAGCTGACGGGCAGCACCACGGCGTTCAACGGGCAGCCCGCGCGCGGTCAATTCCGCGTCGCCTATAGATTGGTTGGCGGTACTTATCCGGTTTATCCGTCGTTTTACAATACGGTGACGGTGACCTATTAACCCGGCAATTCAATAGATTCATTAAGCGGCATATTGAATTTTTGGGTGTTTGAAATAAGCCATAACCCGTTTGGGTTGAAGTTGCAATTTCTTCATGGCTCCCCGTACTTTTGACTCC
>BNUC01000253.1 GCA_025997075.1 Betaproteobacteria bacterium
CTCTGCGCCATGGGCTACTCCGGGGCGGACTTCGATCCCGACAGGACCGATGTTTCATTTGCCGGCGCTCAGGGCAGTGTACTGGTGTATGAGCAGGGCAAGTTTGATACAGACATCTTCCAGTGCCTCCGCAAAAAGCTGATAATCGGCCCCTTCGGCGTTAATGGGGGCATTGGCCGCTTCGCCGTTTGCCATGACGAGGATCGTATCGTTGGTGGAGGTATCCCCATCCACAGTGACCCGGTTAAAGGAATGTTTGACCGCAGCGCGCAAAGCCCTGTCCAGCAGTTCCCGGCTGATGGCGGCGTCGGTGGTGACAAAGCAGAGCATGGTGGCCATGTTGGGGTGAATCATGCCCGATCCCTTGGTCATTCCGGTCACGGTGACGGTCTTGCCGCCGACATCCACCTGGCGCGAGGCGGCCTTGGCCACGGTGTCGGTGGTCATGATGGCGTGCGCGGCGGCGTGCCAGTGATTGGTTTCGAGATCGTCCCGGCAACGCGGCAACGCAGCGACGAGGCGGTCGACCGGTAAGGGTTCGTGAATCACGCCGGTGGAAAAGGGTAAGACTTGTCCGGCGTCGATTCCCAGCAGTTTGCCGACCGCCGCGCAGGTTTCCTTCGCCGCGCGCAAGCCCTCGTCCCCCGTCCCCGCGTTGGCGTTGCCGGTATTGATCACCAGCGCGCGGATTTCCCGGCCCGTCTTCAAATGTTCCCGGCACACATGCACCGGGGCGGCGCAGAATCGGTTTTGCGTGAATACCCCGGCGACGGTCGCGCCCGGTTCCAGCGCCAGCAGGGTCAGGTCGCGTCGGTCCACCTTGCGGATGCCGGCCTCGGCGACGCCCAGGCGAATGCCGGCGACGGGGAAGAGTTTTTCGGGAGCGGGAGTGGTGTAGTTGACGGCCATGGCAATTTCTCGGATGAAGGTTTCAAGTCGGAATGGTTTTTTTGAGGCGTTTTCGAGTCAAACAAATGTGATTTCATCGTCCTGGGAGCGCGGGCGTCCCGCCCGCTTTTCTAAACCTGCGGGCGGGACGCTCGCGCTCCCAGGGGGTTGCCATCTTCGTGGAAATGACGGGTAAAAAATATGGCCGGTATGTTGGGGTTCGCTACGCTCACCGCCAACCTATACAGCCTTGCCCCACTCGCCCGCGCAGCCATTTCTTCACAATAACTTCCCGTGGCACTGCTTGTATTTCTTGCCCGAACCGCAGGGGCACGGGTCGTTACGGCCGATTTTCTGGCCGGCATGCAGTGGCGGCATGGGCAGGCTGCTTTCCGCCGCGGCGGCCAGAGCCTCTTCGTAATCGGCATGATGGTACTGGACATTCTGCACGGCGGCGGGCGGCGGCGCTTCCTGGGGTTCATCGGTGCGCACCTGAACCGTGACCAGCAGGCGGGTGACTTCGCCGCGCACGTAATCGAGCAGCCTCTGGAATAACTCGAAGGCTTCGCGCTTGTATTCCTGCTTGGGGTTTTTCTGGGCGTAGCCGCGCAGGTGGATGCCTTGGCGCAGATGATCAAGCGCCGCCAGGTGCTCGCGCCAGTGTGAATCCAGGCTTTGCAGCATCACGTTGCGCTCGAAAGCATGGAAGGCGTTGGCGCCGACCAGCTCGATCTTGGCCTGGTAGGCTTCATCGGACTGCTTGATGATGCGATCGAGGATCGCGCCATCGTTAAGCGTCGGTTCGTTCTTGACCCACTCGGCGGCGGGAACGGCCAACAAAAGCTCGGAGGCCAGTTCTTTTTCCAGCCCCGGCAGTTCCCATTGTTCCTCGACGCTGTCCGCCGGCACGTAACGACGGAAGGTGTCACCCAGCACGCTGTGGCGCATGGCGGTAATCGTCTCGGTGATGTCCTCGGTTTCCAGCAGCTCGTTGCGTTGCGAGTAAATCACCTTGCGCTGATCGTTGGCGACATCGTCGTATTCGAGCAGTTGCTTGCGGATGTCGAAATTCCGGCCTTCGACCTTGCGCTGCGCCGATTCGAGCGAACGCGACACCATCGGGTGCTCGATGGCTTCGCCCTCGGGCATCTTCAGGCGGTCCATGATCGCCTTCAGGCGGTCGCCGGCGAAGATGCGCAGCAGCGAATCGTCAAGCGCCAGGAAGAAACGCGAGGAACCGGGGTCGCCCTGACGGCCGGAACGACCGCGCAACTGGTTGTCGATGCGGCGCGATTCGTGGCGCTCGGAGCCGATGATGTGCAGGCCACCCGAGGCGACGACCTGATCGTGCAACTTCTGCCATTCGGCGCGCAGGGCGGCGGTTTTCGTTTCTTTGCTGGCTTGATCGAGCGATTCGTCATCGCGGATCGCGGCCAACTGCTTGTCGATGCTGCCGCCGAGCACGATGTCGGTGCCCCGACCCGCCATGTTGGTGGCGATGGTGATCATGCCGGGCCGCCCGGCCTGCATGATGACCTCGGCCTCGCGCGCGTGCTGTTTGGCGTTGAGCACCTGGTGCGGCAATTTTTCGCGGTCAAGCAGGTTGGAAAGCTGCTCGGAGTTCTCGACCGATGTCGTACCGACGAGGACCGGCTGACCTTTTTCCCGACAGGCGCGGATGTCGGCGATGATCGCCGTGAATTTCTCGTCGGCGGTACGGAAGATCTGGTCGTTGAGATCCTCGCGGATCATCGGCACATTGGTTGGAATGACCACCGTCTCCAGACCATAGATTTGCTGGAATTCGTAGGCTTCGGTATCGGCGGTTCCGGTCATGCCGGCCAGTTTGCCGTACATGCGGAAGTAGTTCTGGAAGGTGATCGAGGCCAGGGTCTGGTTTTCGTTCTGAATCGCCACGCCTTCCTTGGCCTCGACGGCCTGGTGCAGGCCGTCCGACCAGCGGCGTCCGGCCATCAGGCGACCGGTAAATTCGTCGACGATGACGACCTCGCCGTTCTGTACGACATATTGCTGGTCTTTCAGGAACAGGGTATGCGCGCGCAGGGCCGCGTAAAGGTGGTGAATCAGCAGGATGTTGGCCGAGTCGTAAAGACTGCGCCCCTCGGGCAGCAGGCCGACACGCGTGAGGATTTCCTCGGCGTGCTCATGGCCGACCTCGCTGAGCAATACCTGATGCGCCTTCTCGTCGACCCAGTAATCGCCGGGGCCGTTCTCTTCCTCGCAACGGGTCAGCAGCGGCGCGACCTGATCCATGCGCACGTACAGGTCGGTACGATCCTCGGCCTGTCCGGAAATGATCAGCGGCGTGCGCGCTTCGTCGATCAGGATCGAGTCGACCTCGTCGACGATGGCGAAAGCGAGCTTGCGCTGCACGCGGTCGGCGGCCGTATAGACCATGTTGTCGCGCAGATAATCG
>BNUC01000254.1 GCA_025997075.1 Betaproteobacteria bacterium
TCAATTGTTCGTCGTTCATTTCGATCACCATGCCTCGCATATTGATCGATTACGGCTCCCTGTTCAGACTCATTTCCCGTTGGATTCACACCCCTCGCTCAGACTCATACCCCATTGGACAAGTCTAACGCTTGCTGTAGAACAGCAATATCGCTATCATGACCCACAGAGTTAGTCTAACGACTCGTCGCCGATGACTTTGAGACGGTTTCGGCTTCAAATAAATCACCTCCCGTCCGGGCGAGGAAATCACCGAGCCAGCGCCGTGCAAGGGCGCCACTCAGTGCGCCCGGAACGGAGGATACCGCATCAGGGATCAGATGTCAGGTATCAGGGATCAACCCCAAAACCCGCCGTTCGGTTTTGATACCTGATACCTGACCTCTGATCCCTGACACTCACCCGATCATCTCCATCCTCGCCCCGCCCGAACCCATGCTGTCGGCCGCCAGCGGCTCGTGCGCGATCGCGTGCATGGTCGCCCAGGCCAGATCCGCGTGCGAGACTTCCTCGCTGCGGTCGGCCTTGAAGGTCACCTGCCGGCCGCTCTCGGTCATGGTTTTGCGGATGGCCATGAAGCTCTGCGCCATGTCCGTCCAGCCGGCGTCGAATTCCAGGCGTCCCTTGTTCATCACGTCGAGCGCTTTCAAGACCATGCGCACCTTGTTGTCGGCGGTGTACAGGATCGCCTCGACCGCCGGGTAGAACTGGCGCACCAACTGATACACGCCCTGCCCCACGCCGGTGGTGTCGATGCCGATGTAGGTGACGTTGTAGCGTTCCCGCATGGCCTTGATCCCGTCGGCCTGTTCCTGAAAATCCATGCCCTTGAACTGGTGTTTTTCCAGCAGACGGAACTTGCCGCCGGGGGCCATCGGCGGCGCGACCGCCACCAGCCCGGCCGAATCGCCGGACACCGACGGGTCGTAGCCGATCCACACGTCGCGGTCGCCGAAAGGCCGCTCGTAGAAGGGGCGGAAATCGTCCCACACTTCCCACGAATCGACCATCGCGCGCATCAGGAGCGAGAGCGGGAAGATGCTCGCGGTATCGTCGATGAACAGGCACATCAGGAGGTTGCCGTATTCTTCCGGTGAGTACTCGCGTTTCAACTGCTCCAGGTCAAAGAGATTGCAGCCGCCGGCGACGGCGTCCTCCACGGTGACGATCTGTTTCCACTGCCCGTCGCCCGTGCGCAGGCCGGGGGCCAGCGCCGCATGCGACACATCGATGTCCACCCGTTCTTCTTTCTTCCTTCCCTTGTTGTACAACGCGCCCGTCCAGAACGGATAGGCTTCGTGTCCCATCGCCGAGGGCGTGGAGAAGTAGGTCTGCCGCCATTGGGTGTGCATCGCCATGCCGCTGGCGACCTTGCGGAACTCCTGGAACTTGCAGATCCAGAAGTATTCGTCCATGTACAGATTGCCGTGGTAGGACTGCGCGGTGCGCACGTTGGTGCCGAGGAAGTACAGCGTCGCGCCCCCATGCGATTTGTCCAGGACGATGGGATCGCCCTTCAATTCCACTTCGCAGGCTTCGCGCGCGAACTGCACGATGTACTGGCGGAAGACATGCGCCTGGGCTTTGGAGGCAGAGAGGAAGATTTGATTGCGCCCGGTGGTCAGGGCGTCGATCAGCGCTTCGCGTGCAAAATACCAAGTCGCGCCGATCTGGCGGGATTTCAGGATATTGCGGATGCGCTCGACTTCTCCGGCGTGGAACCATCGCTTTTGATAATCGAACAGTGAATCGTGGAAGGCTTCCTTGAGTTTTTCGGTTTCTTCCTCGGAGAACACATTCTTTTCCGGCGGCTTTTTGGGTTTGGCGTTCTTGTTGGCCTGATTCGGATTCAAGTCGGTTTCATTGCCGCCCCCGAGATATTTCTTCACCCGCGCCGTGCGCTCCAACTGCCGGCCGAGCAGGTCGATTTCCTTGTAATCCTTGCCCTCCTTCTCGTCCTTGGCGATCAGCATGATCAGCCGCGCTTCCAGCGATTCATCGACGCGGCCAATGGAGCTGACCGCGTCCCATTTCATCCGGTATTTCCACGACCAGACGGTGCGCTCCGGCACGCCCAGCACGTCGGCAATGCGCCCGATCCGCCAGCCCGCCCAGTACATGATGCGGGCTTTTTTACGCGGGTCGATGTCCCGCTCATTGGGGATTTGCAGTTCAGGCATCAGATGTCAGGTAACTGAACTGTCTTCTGTCTTCTGTCCTCTGAAAGGGAGAAGTCATGACAGACCGTAATATCTGGCCGGAACGCGGGGCCAAACCGGAAAAGAACGGCGGCATGCGGATAATCTGCCCGCATTGCGGTCAGGACGCCAAAATCAGAACCTCGCGCTGGCTGACGCGATTGACCAAGGAAGCCTACGCGCAATGCCAGAACGTCAAGTGCTGCCATGTCTGGAGAGTCATTCTTTCGGGGACGGATACGGCTGTTCCTCCGCTCACCCCGAACCCGGACGTTTATCCGCGACAAAATCACGGACGAATCTTGGTATCACATCAAGGTCGAACGCCAGCATAAAAAATAGTAAGCACGTCGGTCGAAAGATTTACTTCGACACGATTAACCGCTCCGCCTGAATTGAAGAAAAAGCTGCTTTCCACGACCAAATTCGGATTGTGGGAGAGCAGCGCCAGACAACTGGACGCCGTGCTTCAACACTGGTCGGAGATGCAAGTGCCCGAGGTCGAATCCATCGATTACATCGGCTATTCCCTCCCGCATAAGACCTATGTCTTCAACGAGATTGCCGTACATGCCGGGCGCGTGATTTTACAAAACGAACAGCATTTTTTCGAGGTCGGAACACTCTCGATCAAGAGCCTGTCCCGACTCGAAAAGATGGACATCAACCCCGACCCGAAGGCGATCAACAAGGAGTGGTTCGACCGCTTCTATCTGTGCTTCGGCGCCAGAGGCCTCCTCGCCCTGGCCTATTGGTTCGGCAGCCTGTTCGCCGAACAGATCCGCGATCGCTTCGAGTCCTTCCCTTTTCTTGAGATCGTTGGCGAGGCCGGTTCCGGCAAAACGACCTTGCTGGAAACTTTGTGGAAACTCTTCGGGCGCAACGCCTACGAGGGTTTCGACCCGATGAAATCCTCGCATGTGGGCGACCATGCGCCGGGCCTCAATCAGTCTTTCACGCGCTTCCGCAAGATCCGCACCGTATTGCCCGATCACTAAGGGATTGTTACCAAATAACATTAACAATTAAATAAAAATACTGAACAGTATCTGGATGAAAAATAGAGAGACTGTTGTGATGCAAAAACGCATCCTGCAAACACTTCCGCTGCTCAATGAGT
>BNUC01000255.1 GCA_025997075.1 Betaproteobacteria bacterium
TGTCGATCGCCAAGGATATTCCGGCCTTCCGGCGTCTGGGGTGGCGGATTGTCGTCGTCTCGTTCGCGGCAAACGCGGGAACTTTCATCGGGGCCGCCCTGATCGCCCAGTTTTTTAGATAATAAGCATGCGTTGTTCATCACAGGAGCATAATAATGTCAGTCAGCGAAGAACTGATTCTCAAGATGCGCCAATGGCGTCATCATTTACATATCTACCCGGAAACCGCGTTCAACGAAGTCAAAACCAGCGCCTTTATTGCTGATTTATTGATCTCTTTCGGCATTGAAGTCCACACCGGACTGGCAGGCACCGGCGTTGTCGGCGTCATTCATGGCAAGGAAGTGGGACCCTGGATCGGACTACGCGCCGACATCGACGCGCTCGATGTGCAGGAAATCAACGATTTTGAATATCGCTCGCAGCATCCGGGAAAAATGCACGCCTGCGGCCATGACGGACACACGGCGATGCTGCTTGGCGCGGCCAGTTACCTCGCGGCCACGCGCGACTTTTCCGGAACGGTCGCGCTTATTTTTCAGCCGGCCGAGGAAAACGAAGGCGGCGGCCGGGTCATGGTCGAACAGGGGCTTTTCGACCAATTTCCCATCGAGTCGGTATTCGGCCTGCACAACTGGCCGGGTGTTCCCGTCGGAACATTCGCCATCAGTCCTGGCGCGCAAATGGCCTCCTACGATGTTTTTGAAATCATCATTGAAGGGAAGGGCGCCCATGCCGCCATGCCGCATCTTGGCAAGGACAGCATCGTGGCGGCCGGTCAACTCATCGGCGCTCTGCAAACCATCGTCAACCGGGAAGCAGACCCGCTTGATCCGATGGTCGTCAGCGTCACGCAGATCCATGCCGGCGACACCTGGAACGTGCTGCCGCAACAAGTGATGCTGCGCGGGACGACACGCGCGTTCGATCCGGCTTTACAGGACCTGGCCGAACGACGAATCGGGGAAATCGTGGAAGGCATCGCCAAGACCTTCGGCGTGCGCGCAACTGTACGCTATGAACGTCGCTACCCGCCGACAATCAACGATCCCGCCATTGCGAATATCTGCGCCGCCGCCGCCACCGCCCTCGTCGGCCCGGAAAAAGTCGATCTCGCTCCTCGTCCGGCGATGGGTGCGGAAGACTTTGCCTTCCTCATGCAAGTGAAGCCCGGCGCCTATGTCTGGCTCGGCGTAGGCCCCGGAAAGTCAGGATGCATGCTGCACAACCCTGGGTTCGACTTCAACGATGAAGTTCTCTCCGTGGGCGCCGACTATTGGGTTGAGATCGTCCGGCAAGTGCTGGGGAAAAAGGCGTAATTACCCAATTTCGACAATTTCCAAGTCCGACTTGAAAATTGTCGCATTCGTCTTTATCGGGCGGTGCCGGCGAACAACGTGCCTTGACCGATGGAATCGCCTACCGGAATTTCAGGGAAACGGCCCGCATCATTGGCGAGTTTTCCGCTTCGTCCCGAGCTTGAAAGGTGAAATTAGCATGATTAGAAAACTTTTCTATATATCAGGCGTAATAGCCCTTTCGATTGCCCTGGAGACCTCTGCCAGTGACTTGCAGCCAGTACCAATTCCGAAGAAAGCTAGCTGTCCGAGCGGATATTCGAAAGGCGACAAATATTGCAATCCTTCGTCCAATGCGCGATTTGCAGTAAGAAAAAAGGGGAATTGTCCCTATGGGTATTTTCCAAGTGGTAATCTCTTTGTAAATCTCTATTTTTTCTCTGCTAGTTCTTTCAAAATTTTGGCACTCAGTGGCGTTACTGCCGCTTTGCCTGTCTGCGTTTCATATTGTAGTCGAGCCGCTTTTGCAACGCTGCCGCCCCGTCTTGCAACCTGTTTGTGTTCGGGCATGGTGGCAGGGTCTTCTTGCCTTGTAATATCGGTTGTGGCAACTTCCGCGAGCATATTCAAGACAAGTTCAACATTGCTCATATTGTCCCGCAGGCTTTCTTTTTTCAGCCCTTTGAACTCTTTGTACTGACGAGTGGTTTTTCCAGACCAGGCACGCGTAATCTCATCAGTCAAAATTGCAAAATCCTGTTTGCTGGTAATGCCATGTTCTTCCCATTCGTCTGTAAGGTCCTTACGCACTTCGATAGTTTTGAGCCGCTGATTTATCCAGTTCCGTGAATATCCTTTCCTGAGGTATGTTTCTAACGCCCGGTCGATGGCAAGTTCCGGGTCGGCGGTTTCATCTATTCGCTCGCTGCCCACACGCGCCAGCCACAGTTTGAACGGTTCAGCTTTTTTGCTTGGAATTGACTGGATAAGGCGTAATAGCTGTTGATTATCAGCAATATCAGTTAAGCGCATTTTCCCATCGGCCGCCCTCATTTTCAAACCGTGACAATTTGTCACGGTTTCATTTCCTTCAGCGATTAAGCGCTGTTTGAGTTTGCGCCAATAGGCGGCTGGATCAACACTGTCAGTCAAAACCGACACAACATCCACCACCGAGAAATACCATTTTTCAGCGTCTTCATCCCAGTGAGTGCGGATGATTTTTTCCTCAAACAGTTTGATGGATTTTTCTTTATCCACGAAAATCACTCCCGTCCAACAGACTGCACAGATATTCTTTGGTGTTTAGTCTTTGTGTTGTCCATGGTCAATTGGGCTACCTATTGACTCCCTTTCCGCATCAACGTTAAAAAAACATTGACAGCCTTAATTGTTTCATTTACTTCACTTCGGAAAATATTTGGAGCATCAGGGTGTGAATACCTGCGACAGCAGGCGCTGGAAATCGGCGGGTTGTTCAGTCAGTTTCATCCACGTCCCCTGCATCAATATCACTCGTGTTGTCCGCGTCTAATGCGATGCGTCCGGCTATCTGCTTCCGCCATCGCGGCGCGAGTTTCAGTATTGGGAATTTCTACAGAAAGTAACCGAGAATGCGACTGGTAACACAACTGCCTGTTTTTTGCTTTTTGCCTGAGTCATAGAATACCTCTTCCTGTTTCTGATTTCAGAAGCGCAGCAAGTTGTGAACCGGACTTCAATTTTTCCGTGAAGGAACAGCCAGCGTTTTTGGGCAGCCAGTACGGACAGGCTAGAAAGTAAGCATCCAAAAATCCAGTCAGATTCTGGTTGCGTTTGAGTACCATGTTCACACCATGAACTGGACATGTTGCCAACTCAACTCCACGATGACCAGAATCAAGGTCAGATTTTAGATCGCGCAGACGAGTATCAATGATCTCTTCTGTGCCTTTGTCTGTTGGACGGGAGTGATTTTCGTGGATAAAGAAAAATCCATCAAACTGTTTGAGGAAAAAATCATC
>BNUC01000256.1 GCA_025997075.1 Betaproteobacteria bacterium
TTGCTCAGGGTGAGGTTGCCGGTTCCGGTTTTGTTGAGCGGGGTGCTGCCTGTGCTGTTGTCGGCGATGACGCCGCGGACGGTGTAGTCGTGGCCCGCGGTGTTGGTGAAAGTCACTTTGGCGGGCTGGACGCCGCCGCTGATGATAGTGACCTGCCCGGATACGGCATCGGTGAAGGTGACCGTGTCGCCGTTGATGAATTGGGGTTCCGGGGTCCAGTTGTCCAAGGTCAGGATGTCCCAGGCGCGGTTGGTCGCGCCGGTCCAGGTGAGGTCGGTGGGCGTGGCGCGGTCGGGGGGTGGCGGAGGAGGAGGTGGTGGTGGCGGCGGTGGTGGAACTGGCAGACTGGCGATGAGTTGCCTGGCGTTTGTCGTCAGGTCGAAGTTATAAACGAGCGAGATGCCCTGCATACCGGTGGCCGTGGCGGTGGTGTTGGCCGGAGAATTTTTAAGTGCGACGGCGGAGTTGATGAGCACGAGGTGGTCTCCGTCGTTGAGCGGGCGATTTGTTCCTTCGATACCGACATGAACCGTACTGCCGTCCACATCAGCGATTCCGGTCACATTAAGCAGGGTCGTTCCGCTCGCCGTGCCGCCGGGCACGTAGAAGTTGAGGATAGCGTTGGCGGCGTTGAGGTTATTGCCGATCGTTCCGCCCGAGCGCCAGTTCAGCGTTCCACCGGGGGATAGAGTGACGTTTTGTCCGGCGCTTCCGGAGAGATCGAAGGTCGCGCCGTTGGCGACACTGACCGCGCTTTTGGTCAGGCTGCCGGTCAGGGCCAGGGTTCCGGTATTAACTGTCGTGTCGCCGTCATAGGTGTTGTTGCCGGTGAGCGTGAGTATCGTTCCCGCCGCGCCGCCCTTGGTCAGGCTACCCGCGCCGGAAATGATGCCGGAAAGGGTCTGGTTCGCGCTCTGGTTGAAAATCAGCGCCCCGGCATTGGCGATGGCTCCGGCGTAGATGCCGCCGTTGCCCAGCGTGCCGATCACTGCCAGCGTCCCGCAGTTGACCGTTGTGCCGCCGCTGTAGGTGTTGACGCCGGAGAGGGTAAACACATTACCGGAATCGACCGTCAGGCTGCCCGTACCACTGATGCCCCCTGTACTGATCGCGGAGCCGCTGTAAGCGCGGCATTATTGACAATACTGCCGCGAATGCTGCCGGTAGCGCCGCCGTTGCCGATTTGCAGTGTTCCGGCGGAAATGATGGTGCCGCCGTTGTAGTCACTGGCGCCTGTCAGAACCAGCGTTCCGCTTCCGGCCTGGGTCAGGCTGCCCGTACCGCCGATCATGCCGCCGTAGATTACCGTGTCGGAGCGCTTGAACACCAGACTGGCATTGTTGTTGATATTGCCGCTGATGCTCCCCGATGTGCCGTTGTTGCCGATTTGCAGCGTTCCCTCGCTTATTGTCCAGGGTTTGGCGCTGCTGTCCGTGCCGGTGACAACCCAGGTTGACGACATTCCGTTTTTTTCAAAGGCAGCGAAGCCTCTGTATTGGCCGTTTGTTCCGTTGCCGATGGTGTCGGCGTCAAAGCTACTGTCATCTGAGCCGCCCAGACGCAAGATGTTGCCCGCGCCGCTCTCCACGACCACGTTCCCGGTAAAGCTGTAGCCGTTGCGCAACTCCACAATGTTGTTGTCGCCCTCGATGCTGACCGCGTTGGCCTGTGTGCCGGCGCCGTTGTTGGCGAGGCCGCCCTGAATCGCGCCGGCGTTGATGAGAAGGCTGTTGTCGCCGGTCAGGCGCACGCCCACCCCGCCATCGCCCGCCGTACCCGAGGCGGTGGTGCCGCCGTCCCCGCCGATGACCGTGGCCCCGCTGTTGACGCTTATTTCGCTATGGATAGTGGCGTCCGTACTCCAGGTGTAGAGGCCGCTGCCGCCGTTTCCGGCCGCGCCCGCGCCGCTGCTGCCGCCAACCCCGCCGGTCACCGTGCCGCTCAGTGTTATTTGACTGTTGTTGGCCCACAGACCGTCCCCGCCCAGGCCGGCGGCATAAGCATTTGTTCCGGTGGTGCTCCCGCCGGCCCCGCCGTTTATACTGCCGGCGCTTTGGGTAAACGAACTGCCGTCAACGCTCAGAAATACCACGCTGCCGCCCCCGCCGTTTATAGTTCCGGCGTTCATGCTTATATGACTCAAGCCGTCAGCCACCAGCCCGGCCCCGCCGCCGCCGCCAGCGACGGCGCCGCTGGTGCCACCGTTGCCGCCGCTTATGGCTGCGCCTGCGCCTATGTCGAGGTTAAAGTCTGCGACCGGGGCGCTGTAAATAACCACGCCGGCCCGCCTCCTCCGCTGCTGCCGCCGTTGCCGCCAGTAACGGTCGTACCACCCGAACCGCCGACATCGCCGGCGCTGCTGGAATATCCGTTAGGATAGCCTACGTTGCCGCCATTGCCGCCGCCGCCCAAGCCGCCTCCCCCTCCCACAACAGCGATGCCGCCGCCGTAATATCCGACGCCGCCGCCACCCAAACCGCCGGCACCGCCCGCGCCTTGGAAGGCGCTGGTTCCACCTAGGCCAAAGCCTCCGCCTCCGCTGTCCGGACCGTAGCCGTTGCCGCCGCCCTGGGCAATGGCTGTGGCCTGGGCAAGGGATGTGAACGGCCACCAAGAAAGCGCCGGCCCGGAAAGGGCCAAGGCGAGCGCGAGCGGATAATGACACGACGAAAAAAAGCGGCCTTGCCCCCGAAGGGACAAGGCCGCGAATGAAAAGCAAAAACCGGCGAAGCCGGTTTTTGCGTCAGCGATCAGAGAAGAAGGTGAATAAGCAAGAATCATGCCAGAATCAGGCACCCCGGCTCTACCGGTTCCCGCCCGACCCTGCGCTTCACGACCCGGTCTCGTCATACCGGGTGTTTCCGGCGATTTATTCGGAAATTTGATGAACGATTCTGGATTCCCGCCTTCGCGGGAATGACGGAGTGGTGAGGCGTTCTTCGATGTCGCCCTCCTGCCTTCCCGCAGGTGACTGCAAGCCGGCATGGGGTTGATTCCTGATACCTGACATCTGATCCCTGAATGACGCAGCGGTGACGGCGGAGCGCAAGTTCTGGACGCGGGTGACGCGGGCGAAGGATTGACAAACATGTGATTTTTGCGCGATACGATAGAAGAAACAAAGTTTCATATATTCCATGCCTTAGTACATGTTCAACAATAACAATTACAAATAAAAGAAATAGTCTGTTATGATCCACCTGTGGAAGGAGAGGATCCGATGGACAAACCGATCAGTTATAAAGATTACTTTGCGGTATTGAGGCCACGG
>BNUC01000257.1 GCA_025997075.1 Betaproteobacteria bacterium
AGCCCATCCTGAATCTGGATTGAGCACGTTCCCCGCCTAGATACACACCCCTTTCGACTACTTCGCCGGAGGCCTTGCGCTAGGCGGCTTCCAGAGGTGTGTGTGTCTTAGCGGTGTCAAAGTCGGGTTAGAGGCGCGGCGAATAATCTGCTGGTTGAACTGAACACGCAGGGCAATGTCAACGCCCCCATCACGCCCTACACCATTACCTTCGGCGGCAATATCATCGGCGACGGCGGCATTAACAAAACCGGCGGCGGAACGCTGGAGTTGACCGGAACGAACAATTACAAGGGCAACACCGTCGTCAACGGCGGAACGCTGAAGGGCAACATTAGTGGTGGAAACAATGCCAACCTGACGGTGAATACCGGCGCAACTTATAACAGTACGGGCGCACTCAGATATCTCGGTGTCCTGAACGGCACAGGAACAATTATCAACGGCAACGATCTGGTCGTTTATAACGGTGCGTTCAGCGGCACCATTGAAGGCAGCGGCAACTTGCACAAACTGGGAAGTGGAACAACGCTCGACCTGTCCGGCACAACAAATAACTCATTGGGCGACACCGTCGTCGAAGGTGGAACGCTCATCATCAACTCTGACACCAACCTCGGCAATGGTACGAACAAGTTGATTGGCGGCACTTTGCAACTGACCGGAAGCACGTACAGCAAGGACTGGTTGCTCGAAGCTGGAGCCGATAATGCCATTGACGTGTTCGTTAACGATGTCGTAATGAACGGCATACTTGAGGGCGATGGAGGTTTCACGAAAGAAGGCAACGGACTCCTAATCCTTGCCGGGAACAATACCTACGAGGGCGACACCGTCATCAACACGGTAGGGCTGACAGTAACCGGCACTCTGGGCTACAACGGCAGCGGCGGCAATAATTATGCCGGAAACATTATCAACAACGCCACACTGACTTTCGCTCACGCTCAAGACGGGAATCAAACGCTGTCCGGTAACATTTCCGAAAGCAGCAACAGCGGCGGGGACTTGGTCAAAAACCGAGCGGGAACGCTGACTTTGACCGGCACAAATTCCTACACCGGCGGCACGCTCATCAACGGGGGATTCATCAACTTCAACAACGCGAACGCCTTCGGTACGGGAAACATCGTTCTCAACGGCGGCGGTCTGCAATGGGCAGACGGCAACACGAGCGATATTTCCCCCAGCAGCAGTTCCATTATTCTCGACCCGAACGGCGGGAGATTCGATACCAACGGTAACAACGTTACGTTGGCAAACGCTATCACCAGCATCAACGGCAACGGCGCGCTGACCAAACAGGGCGAGGGAATGCTGACTTTGGGCGGCATAAACAACTACACCGGCAATACAACCGTTTCAAAGGGAACGCTCGGTATCACCGGAACGCTGGGCAGCGGCACTACAACCGGCAGCACCGTCAACGTTGTCGGCAATGCAGCACTTTCCCTCGATAGCAGCGCGGCACTTACCGCACTGCCCGCCTCACTCACTGCCCAGACCGTCAACTTTGAAACGAATTCGACGCTTGCGCTTTCCGGTATCAACAACAGCATTATGAGCGGCAGCGGCGGGGTCAATTTCGCCAACAACACCAACCTGATTGCCAACCTCACCGGCACAGCGGACGGCGACACCGTGCTAATGGTCGATACGTTCAACCTCGACACGAACGGAAAACTGCAAGTCAACGCCCTTGTCCCGACCGGCACTACCGGTCGCACTTTCGTCCTTGTCGATACCGGCACCGGAGTCAATTTCGCTGGTAAATGCACGGGACAGGTCAACGGCAGCGCAACGGGTTTGAACGGTCCCAATGTCCGTTACGGCGGGAACGAATATGATGACGCCAGCGAAATCGGCAAACTCAAACTCACCGTTTTCGCAGATGACATAAACCGAATCGCCGTTTGGACGGGAACCGACGGTCTCTGGTGGAACGAAACCAGCAAGAACTGGGACCTCGGCGGCACGCCGCCTGCCACTTATCAGGGCTTTTTCAAGAACGGTGACACGGTGGTCTTTGGCGACATCGGAGCCGGAAGCGTTAATGTGGACGCGAACCTCACGACCGGCGATGTTACGTTTACAATACTGCCGGAAAAGATTACACATTCACCGGCAACGGTCTCGGCAGTGCCGGAACACTCACCAAAAACGGTGACGGCGTAGTGAATTTCAACCAGGGCGGAGGTAACGGTTTTACTTCCGCCGCTCTCAACGGCGGACGTGTCAACTTGAACACCGATGCCGGAGCGTTGGGTTCCGGTACGGTAACGCTCGACAACGCCGCCGTCCTCGGTCTTGCAGACGGCTTGGCTTTTGGCAATTCGGTAACGTTCGCCTCCGGCGGCGGTGTTCTGGCGGTGGAGAGCGGAAGCGCAAGCGCTTCCGGCGCTGTTTCTGGCGCGGGTCTGACCAAGACCGGCGCGGGAACGCTAATCCTGAGCAGCGCAAGCAATAACTACGGCGACACCACGGTCAACGCGGGAACGCTGGAAGTAACCGGCACGCTGGGCAACGGCAGCTACGCCGGAAAAATCGCCAATGCCGGGACACTGGTTTTCAAGCAGACCGCGAACCAGACCCTTTCCGGCGACATCACCGGCACAGGCAGCCTGACCAAAGACGGCGGCGTCCTGACCCTTTCCGGCACGAACAACACCTATAACGGCGGCACCACCATAAACGCGGGAACGCTGGAAGTAACCGGCAGCCTGATCAACAGCGCCGTCAGCGTCGCCAGCGTCGCGGTCTTCGATCTCTCCGGAACCGCCGGAAAGAATGTCAGTCTAGCCCCCGGCGGAACGCTGAACTGGCGACAAGGCGGAACAATCGGCGGCAATCTCGACGCCGCCAACGCTGTTCTCAACTTCTACGTACCCGGCGGCACGCCGGGCAGCACGGCGTGCGGAACGACCCCGACCCTGCTTTCCGTTGGCGGAACCGCCAATGTGACCGGTAGCACCGTCCGTGTCGGCATCGAAGGAACGAGTTCTCCACTCACCGCCGGAGATAGCCTCGTGCTCATCGACGCGGCGACACTCACCGGCGCTCCGGCCAACCCCGGCAACAAAGCCACACTCACCTCAGGCGTGGCCTTCTCCGCTGATTTCAGCCTGTCCAATGTCGGCAATGACCTCATCGCCAGTCGGGATGTGACCTATGTTCCGCCACCCCCACCCCCACCCCGCGACACGCCCACCGGCCTCACCTGGACCGGCGCGGCCAA
>BNUC01000258.1 GCA_025997075.1 Betaproteobacteria bacterium
CTCCCGAAAATTGCATCCGCACTCCTTGCATTGATAGCGTTGCCTCCCTCCGACCAAACCACTCTTCACCGTCCGCTCAGAACCACACTTCTTACAAGTCGCCATCGCTCTCCTCCTTTCTTGCAACAAGGAAATGTTACAGCATATATATATTTATATCAACACTCTCATCTATCGCGCCCGGCAGGTAAAAATTCAGTTCGCCGCCGTTGGTGGTGAGGTTGCCGGTGATGTTCCCGCCCTGCCAGGCGTTCAGCGCGGCGCTGCTGGCATTCAGGATGACGTTGCCCGTGACGCTGCCGCGCAGGGCGAACGTGGCTCCGGTGTCTACCGTTACGGGGCTGGTCAGGCTGCTGGCTGTGGCAAGTTCCAGCGTTCCCCCGCTGATGTTTGTATTGCCCGTGTAGATGTTCGCGCCGCTCAAAGTCAGCGTTCCCGCGCCGGTTTTCCTGAAACCGCCGCCGGACAGTATGCCGCCCATGGTGGCAGTTCCCGCTGTTTCAATGCGATTGTTGTTTCCCGTTCCGAGCGTCCAGTTTTTGCTGTAGGTGGTTCCGGTCAGTTGCAAAATGCTGTCGTTCGCCAAAGTGTTCGTGCCGCCGCCGATGTTGTCGTCGCTGCCGATGCTGAGGGTTCCCTCGGTCACGGTGGTGCCGCCGAGGTAGGTATTTGTGTTGCTCAGGATTAGCGTTCCCGACCCGTCTTTGGTCAGCCCGCCCGCGCCGGAAATCTGGCCGTCGAACGCGCCGCTTTGGGCCGTCAGGCCGTTGTCGTTGGTAATGCTGCCCGCGCCGTTCAGGGCGTTGACGGTTCTGGGCGCAGTCGTGCCGTTGTAGGTCGCGTTAGCCGCTACCGTCAGATTGGTATTGGGGGCAATGTTACCCGCCAGTGTTCCTTTGCTGACCGTCGTGCCACCGCTGTAGTCGTTGTTGCCGGTGAGCGTGAGTGTCGTCCCCGCCGCGCCGTCCTTGGTCAGGCTGCCGGAGCCGGTCATATTGCCACCGTAGCTCACGGTGTCGCTGCGATTGAAAGTCACGTTCGCGTTGTTGGTGATATTGCCCGTGATGCTTCCTGTCGCGGTGCCGTCGCCGATTTGCAGGATTCCCTCGCTTATTGTCCAGGGTTTGGCGCTGCTGTCCGTGCCGGTGAGGATCCAGGTTGACGCGCCGTTTTTTTCAAAGGCGTCGAAGCCGATGTATTGGCTGTTTGTTCCGTCGCCGATGTCATCGGCGTCAAAGTTGCCGTTACTTGAGCCGCCCAGACGCAAGATGTTGCCCGTACCGCTCGCCACGGCCACGTTCCCGGTAAAGCTGTAGCCGCTATGCAACTCCACGATGTTGTTGCTGCCCTCGATGCTGACCGCGTTGGCCTGTGTGCCGCTGCCGCTTGTGCCGCCTGCAATCGTGCCCGCGTTGATGAGAAGGCTGTTGTTGCCGGTCAGGCGCACGCCCACCCCGCCCTGGCCCGCCGTGCCCCCCGAGGTGGTAGCGCCGCCGTTGCCGCCGCTGACCGTGGCCGTGCTGTTGACGGTGATTTCGCTATGGGTCGTGGCGTCCGTACTCCAGGTGTAGATGCCGCTGCCGCCGTTTCCGGCCACGCCCGCGCCGCTGGCGCCGCCAACCCCGCCGCTTACCGTGCCGCCAATACTTATTTGACTGTTGTTGGCCCGCAGACCGTCCCCGCCCAGACCAGCGGCAGAAGGGTTTGTTCCGGTGGTGCTCCCGCCAGCCCCGCCGGTTATACTGCCGGCGCTTTGGGTAAACGAACTGCCGTCAACGCTCAGAAATACCGCGCTGCCGCCCCCGCCCACGCCCACGCCGCCCACGTTGTCGATGAGGTTATTCCCGCCGGTCCCGCCGTTTATACTGCCGTCGCTCATGTTTATATGGCTCAAGCCGGTGGCCACCAGCCCGGCCCCGCCGCCGCCGCTCCCGTCGCCGCCGCCGGCATTGCCGCCCTTGCCGCCGCTTAGGGTCGTGCCCGCGCCGCTTATGTTGAGGCTAAAAAAGCCCGCAGGCGGGGCGTTGTAAATAACCACCCCGACCCCGCCGCCGCCTCCAACGCCCCCGCTGCCGCCAGTTATAGTTGTTGCGTTGTTTATGCTGTGGTTGTCCATGTCCAGCAGCACCCGGGCCGCTCCGTCGCCGCCGCCGGAGACCCCGTTGCCGCCCAGGGTGCCGTCGTTGCCGCCGGCCCCGCCGCCGCCCCCGTTGTTCCCGGTGCCCCTCCCCCTCCGTAAGCGCCGTTGCCGCCGGCATTGCCGTTGCCGTCAGTAACGGTCGTACCGCCCGAACCGCCGGTGCCGTCGGCGCCGGGATATCCGCCAGGATGGTCTACGTCGCCGCCGTCGCCGCCAGTGACGGGGCCAAAGCCGCCCTTGCCGCCAAAACCCCCTCCCCCTCCCACAGTGATGGAGTTATAGCCCCCCCGACCGCCGCCGCCTCCGCCTCCGCTGCTGGTACTACCTGCGGCCGCGTTGCCGCCGTTGCCGCCGCCCTGGGTAATGGGTGCGGCGGTCTGGGCATGGGCTGTGAACGGCCACAAAGAAAGCGCCGGCCCGGAAAGAGCCAGGGCGAGCGCGAGCGGAGTAAGTTTGAACGGACGGCGACCGGCCTGGGCGCGGGATTTTTGTGACATGGGTTCCTCCTGGAACACAAGTGCTTAATGACACGACGAAAAAAAGCGGCCTTGCCCCCGAAGGGACAAGGCCGCGAATGAAAAAACGCAAAAACCGGCGAAGCCGGTTTTTGCGTCAGCGATCAGAGAAGAAGGTGAGTGAGCAAGAATCATGCCAGAATCAGGCACCCCGGCTCTGGCGGTTCCCGCCCGACCAAAATCATGCCGCGCCGCCCGCGCGTCGTCATTCCCGCGAAGGCAGACCCGGCATGGGGTTGATACCTGATACCTGACCTCTGATCCCTGATGTGGGCGAAGGACTGAAAAACATGTGTTTTTTGCGTGACACGATGGAAGAAACGAAGTTACATATACTCCATGCCTTGGCACAAAAGGTCAAATGGTTTTGCTAAAAAAGGGTGTCACGCAGGGCAATCGCATCAATGCCATTGAAATGAAGGACAACACTTCCCGCAGAGTAGGGCGATCTGTTGTGGTCTAATTTCCTCGGACAGGTAGATAGGTAGAAAATCACCTATAGAGGAGAAGAAGATGAGCCAAACGAGAAGGGTCTTCGACGCGAGCTTCAAGTTGCAGGTTGTGCGGATGATCAAG
>BNUC01000259.1 GCA_025997075.1 Betaproteobacteria bacterium
TTTCGGCGGCGCGCTGTCGGGGAAAGCGTTCCGGGCTACGCCCTCCACGCTTTCCCCGACAGCGCAAGAACCGGGTTCAGAGGCAAAATCAGCATACAAGGGCGGAAAAGCGCAGCGCATTCCGCCGATCGTCTTATACCAACTTGCTTTCAATAATATAAATATGGAGATATCTCCATGCTTTATCTTTAGATTCAGGTGGGTAGCCTCTATATCATCGAACGCAAATTGGTATCAACGGTCTCAATACCGTGGTGATCTGGATCAGCGAGCCGTCCAACCGCTATCGCGCGCCCATTCTGGCCGCCGCGGATAACAACAGATCAATTCCGTTCAGGATCTGGACGGTAAAAAATTCGGTTCCAGCCGTATTTCCTGCTATTGGTCCTCGCCTTTCGAAAGGCTTAACAGCGTGGGCCTGCCTTTCGATTCGCGCCTGAAAAAAGGCCGCGTGCGTCACGAGAACATCGACAACGCCTCGGTGGCGATCACCGCCGTGATCACCGGTGATTCGGACGCCACTGCCGCGCACTTGGCGGCGTCCACCTTCACCGGTCCCTGGCTCTCGGGCAAGCTCAAAGTCATAGGCTATCCTGCCGACGACGGCGCTTATGTGAATTACGCCGGTCGCGTAACCTACGTTGCGCGCAAGGACTTGGCGGACAAGTATCCGAACGTAATCAAAGCTTTCCTGCAGGCGCGCGAAAAGACCCGCGAATGGGCCTACGATCACCCCAACGAAGCAGCGCAGATCGTCGCCAGGGGAACCCGTGTGCCGGTTGAAGTGGCGCTGTTCCAGATTACCCACCTCGGACAGTGGGAATTCATGGGCGGTGAAGCCAATGCCGATCGTGCCCGCACGGCGATCAAGGAGTTTCAACGCTATTACATCGCCAATGGCGACGACATCCTGAGCCAGAAGAGCCTCACCGACAAAGAAGTCGATGAATTCATCGACGGGCGTTTCTATGCGGGCGGTTCGCATACGATCTATCAATAAATAAACTTTTCTGTCGGGCGGGCGGACGGCGGGCGTTTTGCCCGGCCCGCCCGTATTTTCATATCAGGGTTAGCTTATGAGTAAAAGTTCTTCACTGGCCGCTCCGGTCGCGCCTGCCCGTCTTGATGCGTCAGCGGACAGCGCGATTGTTCGGCGCGTGCGTTTTTTTATCGCGCAGAAGCTTTATATCGGCCTCTTTCTGCCGCTGATTATTCTCGGCTTCTGGCAGACCGCCAGTAGCTACGAGTGGGTTCAGCCGATCTTTCTGCCAAAACCCATCAACATCATCAAGGCGTTTTTTTACATGTTGCGCGAGCAGAATCTCCTGGGCGACATCCAGGCGAGCCTGTTCATCGTGACGCAGGGCTTCGTCTATGGCACGATCGCGGCCATCCTGCTGGGATTGGCGGCGGGCATGTCGCGCCGGGTGGAACTCTTTTTCAGCTCGACCATCAACACGCTGCGCCATATCCCCACGGTGGCCTGGTTGCCGCTGATCGTCGTCTGGCTCGGCCTGGGCGCGCCCGCCAAGGTGGTGATCATCGCCAAATCGGTGTTCTTTCCCGTATTCCTCAACGTTTTGCAGGCCATCCGCAGCATTGACAAAAATCACATCGAGTTGGCCGATACGCTGACGCTCTCCCAAGGGCAGCGTATTCGCAAGATTGTTTTCCCTGCCATTCTGCCTGCCATCGCTGTGTCCCTGCGTTATTCGGCGGGGCTGGCGTGGGCGATCGTGGTGGTCGCGGAAGGCTTGAGCGGTCTGTAGGAATTGGGCTTTCTCATCTTTCGCGCCCAACAACTCCTGATGACCGATCAACTCCTGGTGTGCATGGTGCTGATCGGAGTCATTGGCTTTGTGATCGACCGCGCAATGTTCAAAACACAACAGCGCTTGTTGCGCTGGAAGGTGGGTTTCGATGCATGAACCGATTCAAACACAGGAGTCCTCTACACCCGCTACGCCTCACACGCAGGGGCAACTGGAAATCCGCAACGTCAGCAAACATTACCTTGGCAACGACGGTACGAATTTCATCGCGCTGCAAAACGCCAGTTTCACCGTCAACCCAGGGGAATTCGTCTCCATCGCCGGTCCCTCCGGCTGCGGCAAATCAACGCTATTGCGGCTCAATGAACCGCTGGGCGCGCTGGACGCAATCACGCACATGCGCCTGCAGGAAGAATTGCAACGCATCTGGCGCGTCGAAGGGGTGAGCATGATTCTGGTGACGCATGATGTGGAGGAAGCCATCTTTCTGAGCAACAAAATTCTGGTGATGAACAACCGTCCCGGACGGATCGTCGATGAAATCAAGGACGACCTGTACTTTCCGCGTGACCGCGCCAGCCCGGCCTTCACCGAGATCCGCCGCCGGGTTTTTGAATCGATGCATGACAACGCGGTTGTGCCCGAGCCTGTTGATGGCTATGCCATATGACCGCGCTGACTTTATGACGTATAAGCTTGATACCCCTGAACTGCTGGAAAATCTGGCGGAGAGTCAACATACCGGCATTTTCGAGCTTTTGCACACCGGGATTGCTTCTCGACCGGGAAGCTTACTTCCGCTACGCCAGCAAAGCCTTTGTGGAAATGTTCGGCCTGCCCGACGACATACGCGGAAAGCATGTTTCGGATTTCTTCCTGACCGCCGAACAGGGGGTCATGAAGACCATCCGCACGCGGCAGGCGACCATCAACTCCAGCGTGACGAAGGGCAATGCCCAGGGGGTTTCATTCCGCTATCCCGTTCTGGACGCGAAAAATAATCTGCTGGGCGTCATCATCGAAAGTATTTCGACCAGCATTGGCAAGGATGCGCTTTCAAGCCTGCAAGAGACCATTCGCAGTCTTGAAGAAAAAACCAATTATCTGGAAGGCAAGTCGCATAAGAATCCGGGCCTGCTCTACACCTTTGACAACATCATAGGCGAGAGCGCGGTCATGGAGACCATGAAAAAGCGCGGCAGCCGCTTCGCCAGAAGCGATGAACCAATTCCGCTCTCCGGGGAGAGCGGAACCGGTAAAGACATCATCGCCTAAGCCCTGCACTCCGCGAGCCCGCGCGCCGCCAATCCTTTTGTGACGGTCAATTACGCCCGACTTTGACACTTTCGATGCACAATTTTGAGTGACCCCTAGAAACGGTGCGGGTTTCCTGGCATCAAAGCGCCGAAAGCCTAGATACATGGATTGTTGATTTTCTCTCCAGAAAGCCGCTACG